>JAKSBX010000062.1 GCA_022360905.1 Chromatiales bacterium | reverse complement strand
GCCGGAACACCCGATCCTTCCCGATTAGCCGGCTTCAGCAATATAGAAAACTATTCAATCACCACGAAGGACCGACGTACCCTGCGCGGATATAAACTCCATGCATCATCACCATTAGGAGCAGTAAAAGGCTATCTGCTGCTAGCCCAGGGCAACGCCATGTTAGCGGATCAAATAGCTGCGGAGTTTCTGCCGTTCACTTCCGCGGGTTACGATGTATACCTATTCGACTACCGGGGATACGGGCAATCCGACGGAAAGGCTAGATTAAAAGCCATTCTCAGCGACTACAGCGAGATAATCACCCATCTCGACTCCTCTGCCTATTCGAATCGGCTGTTCTACGGCCTATCCTTCGGCGGTATGATCCTCCTGGATGCGTTGAAAGATAAGTCTGGCGAAAATCGTCTGGTCATCGACTCCACACCCAGCCGATTCTCAATCTATGGTTGCCCTTTAGCGCATGATCCCGTGGAGAATCTACCTGAAAACAGCTCTAATGCTCTAATCATCGTCGGTGGCAGAGATAAGGTCGTTACATCGGAGATGTCGAAGGAACTGGTTGATACTGCACAGAATAGAGGAGCATCCCTGTTACGGGACGCCGACCTAGCACACCCTTTCATGGATGTAGATAGCTTGTTGCATAATCGCCGAATGCAAGCCGTCAGAACTTTTCTGTTGGATGAGTAGCCGAGTGCACCCCTAACAATATTAACGAACTGGAATCGAAACCTTTGAACGCAAAAACCTGGAGTCCAGTTATTCTGCGTTGGTCCCTCATAATCAGTCTCACGTTGGTGGGAATAATCTATATGATCCAAATGCCAGGCAAACCCTATTCCGGCCCTTTCCAAACATTGGATGAAAAAGAAGTCGAGTTACGTGATCGGCTGAAAGAGCATGTAGAGACACTGGGTGGCAGCATAGGTGAACGGAATGTCTGGCACTATGATGAACTGGAAGCAGCGGCAAACTATATCCGGGATCGTTTTCTGCAGTATAGCTACACTCCTGAGATCCAACTCTTCAATTCCGGCGGAAAAATGGTCAGAAACATCACCGTTGAACTCCCCGGTGAAGCGTTCCCCGAGGAGATTGTTGTGATCGGTGCCCACTATGATTCGGTCCTCGGAAGCCCCGGGGCGAATGATAACGGAACAGGTGTGGCTGCGGTGCTTGAGTTAGCCCGCCTTTTCAAAGATAGAAATCTGAACAGGACAGTCAGATTCGTTGCTTTCGCGAACGAAGAACCACCATTTTTCTACAGCAATGAAATGGGTAGCCAGATCTACGCCGCACGCTCACGTGAGCGTGAAGAGCGCATCGTCGCCATGCTCTCACTTGAGACCATTGGTTACTATTCCGACGTGCCAGGCAGTCAGCGCTACCCCCTGCCCTTCAGTCTGTTCTACCCGGATATCGGCAACTTCATCGGATTCGTCGGCAACCTATCCTCCCGCAAACTGGTGCGCCGTTCCATTGACATATTCCGCCGAACCACCCCATTTCCTTCCGAAGGGGTCGCGGCCCCCGGCTGGATAACCGGCATAGGCTGGTCGGATCATCAATCGTTTTGGCAGGCCGACTATGACGCCATCATGGTCACGGACACAGCGCTTTTCCGCTATGCCCACTACCACACCTCAACGGACACGCCGGACAAAATCGACTACACGCGCACCGCCAGGGTCGTAAATGGGCTCAGTCAGGTTGTCATGGGACTGGCTAACGGACGGTAGCTCGTGCTACTTTTTTCCTGACCGCTGTAGCAAGAAACATCCATCGTTTGCCACTTCAGTACTCTCATCAAAAATTCACAGTTTGTCTCTGTCACGATTTTCTGAACAGATACATCGAGACTACAGGAAGTTAACTTATTGATTTTATATTTTAGCCTCGGATTCATTCCTAACACTCAAAAAAAAGCGCGGGGGGCCGCGCTTATAAAATGGCGTATAGGAACCATCTCTGGTTACGCCGGAGGGTTTCAGAAAATGTCAGGGTCGATCATCTTTGAACATGCGCCAGCCGCTGATCATGGTACTGATCAGACTCTGACGGGAGACGATATCCTCACGGATCGCCACGTAGACATGGATAATCACAAACACCACGATGATCCACATCCCCCAGTGGTGCCAGAGACGTACATCCTGACTCTGACCAACCAACGGGATCAGCCAGCCGAACAGTTGATCCTGCCAACTGCCCAGGCCGGTCTGCTCCGCATAGAGCGAGAAACCGGTCAGTACCATGGCGATACCACCCACTGTAATGATCGCCACCATGGTGATGTGTGCCAATGGATTGTGCCCTACATACTTCTTCGGCTCCTTTTCCAGAAAGGCATACCAACGCACCTCGTGAATCAGCTCTTTCCAGAATGAGAGCCGGTAGAAAGGCAGATGAAAAAGTTGGCGGGAGTGCTCATTACCGACAAACGCCCAATAGATTCTGCCGAGGAATCCGACCGTAAAGATATAGGCAGCTGCAAAATGGGCAAATCGCATATAGCCCATCAGAAAATGGTCACTCGCTTCACCCGGTAAGGTGGGTAGAGGATTGGCAATAAAATAGCCGGTAACCGCAAGTACCAAAATCGCCAGCGCATTTATCCAATGCCATAACCTGACAGGGGCCTCATAGACATAGACAGCAGTGCGTTTAATGGTCGTTTGCATTGGCGTCTCTCCTGAATCAATTTATTATGATCATCTGTTCACTACCGGAAATGGCTGATCATGCGGCATGGCCGCACACCAGCTCCCGCCACACCCGGAGAGATTTTTTAATCTCTGAGCAACCGGCTGACGGTCATGGCACCCACTATCCCGGCAACCAACATCAACGGCAGCGGATGTTCGGCAATCAGATGTAGAATGATCGAAAATAAGGTTTCCTCACCGTGTTCACCAACATGCGCCAACAGTGGGCCGCTTGCCAACAAACCGCTTAAACCAATCAATAGCTTTTTCATCTCAACTCCTAATACAGCTTATAAACGAACAATTAATATGAAACTGGTGATCTAACGCACCTTCACCTTTGCCAGCTCCCTGCCCTCTTCACTCATCACATGGGTTGAACAGGCCAGACAGGGATCGAAACTGTGCAGGGTACGCAGTATCTCTACCGGCTCTTCGGCCCGGGCCACCTTGGTATTCATCAATGAGGCCTCGAAGGCGCCGATATTGCCTTCGCTGTCCCGGGGTGAACCGTTCCAGGTAGTGGGCACCACGCACTGGTAGTTATCGATGCGGGTATCCTTGATCTTGATCCAGTGTCCAAGGGCACCACGCGGCGCCTCACTGAAGCCGACCCCTTTGGCCTCCTTCGGCCAGGTCTCCGGATCCCAGTTGTCCACATTCGCAGTGGATGAATCGCCAGCCTTGATGTTGGCGATCAGCTTATCCATGAAGTAGCGCATCTTGTCGGCAGCCCAATCCGCCTCCAGACCGCGCGCTGCGGTGCGACCCAGGGTGGAGAAGAGTGCCGTAACCGGCACATCCAGCGTTTTGAGGACGAAGTTGATCTGCTCGGTAATCTCTTCATGACCACTGGCATAACCGACGATATAGCGGGCCAGAGGACCAACCTCCATGGGGTGACCACGCCAGCGTGGAGCCTTGATCCAGGAGTACTTGGCATTCTCGTCGATCTGCTCGATGTTGGTCTTCGTGCCTTTGGCGTTGGGACCCAGCTCATAGTTGGGTTCAGTCACCCCATCCCAGGGATGCAGGCCTTTGACCCCACTCGGATAGTTGTACCAGGAGTGTGGTACATACTCCTGAATCTCTTCCGGATTACGTAGATCGACTTCATGCACCTCTTGCAGGTTGCCATTGATGATGGCACCTCTGGGCATCATCAGATTGGCTGTGGTGTAGTCGTTGGCCCGATCGGGAATATCGCCGTAGGAGAGTACGTTGGTACTGGCCAAACCGCCACCGTACAACCACCCCTTATAGAATTGGCCTACCGCCAGAATATCGGGAATGTAGACATTTTTGATGAACTCCCGGGAGCTATCAATGATGTAGGAGATCTGATTCAGGTTGACCATGTTGAGAGCGCCGACAGAGCCTACCCCATCCAGGTTGATCGGACAGGGCACACCACCCACCAGCCAGTTCGGATGGGGATCCTTGCCGCCCAGAATGGTACGGATCTTCATGATCTCTTTCTGAAAATCGAGGGCTTCCAGATAGTGGGTCACCGCCATCAGATCTGCCTCTGGCGGCAGCAGGTAGGCCGGGTTGTCCCAATAGCCATTTTTAAAAGGACCAAGCTGACCACTCTCGACAAACTTTTTCAGCCGGTTCTGGATATCGCGAAAATAGCCTGGTGAGGACTTGGCGTGCTTTGGCGAGACTTTCTGCTGCAGCTCGGAAGTGGCCTTGGGATCCGCCTTCAAGGCATTCACCGGATTGACCCAGTCGAGGGCATGCAGATGATAAAAGTGCACCAGATGGTCATGCACCTGCAGCGTCAACTGCATGATGTTGCGAATCGAGTTGGCGTTATCCGGAATCTCGATTTTCAGTGCATCTTCCACCGCGCGCACAGAGGTCAAGGCGTGAGTTCCGGTGCAGACACCGCAGATCCGCTGGGTAAAGGCCCAGGCATCACGGGGATCCCGCCCCTTGAGAATCACCTCAAGGCCGCGCCACATGGTACCGGTTGAAACCGCGTTGCGGATTACATTCTCTTCATCCAGGTTCACTTCACAACGCATATGTCCTTCGATACGGGTGACCGGATCGACCACCACACGCTGACCTGAATCATCCAGTTTGAAACCGTTGGGAGTTGTCTTGATGCTCATTGATCACGGTCTCCTTTCTTTTGCGCATTCTTGAGAGCAGTGACCGCCGCATGGGCGGCAGCGGTTGCGCCGACAATACCGGCGGCCGCCAGACCGACCTTATCCGCATTCGCCTCGACACCAAACTGATGGGTATCGGTGACATGCTGATAGAACGAACCCTTATCCCAGAAGCCATCTTCCGAACAACCGATACAGCCATGACCAGCCTGGATCGGAAAGGAGAGCCCGCCATTCCAGCGGATGGTTGAGCAGGCGTTATAGGTGGTTGGGCCTTTACACCCCATCTTGTAGAGGCAGTAACCCTTGCGCGCGGAATCGTCATCCCAAGCTTCGACAAACTGCCCGGCATCGAAGTGAGGACGTCGATAGCACTTATCGTGGATGCGCTGACTGTAGAACATCTTCGGCCGCCCCTGCCGATCGAGTTCAGGAAACTTTTCAAAGGTCAGAATATAGGTCACCACTGCAGTCATCACTTCGGCAATGGGTGGACAGCCGGGCACCTTGATGATCGGTTTGTTCGCCAGCCCCGGTACTTTATGAACCGGTGTGGCACGTGTGGGATTGGGCCGCGCTGCCTGCACACAACCCCAGGAGGCACAGGAGCCCCAGGAGATGATCGCTTTGCAGTGCTCTGCAGCCATTCTCAACTGTTCAACGAAGGGCTTGCCACCGATGATGCAGTACATGCCATCCTCATCCAGCGGCGGATTGCCCTCCACTGCCAGAATGAAATTGCCATCGTACTTTTCGATGGTCTCTTCGATGATCGCTTCCGCCTGATGTCCGGCAGCCGCCATGATGGTATCGTCATAATCGAGGGAGATCATCGACAACACCACATCCTTCGCCAGCGGGTGAGCAGAGCGGATAAAGGATTCGGAACAGCAGGTACACTCAAGGCCGTGCAGCCAAATCACAGGGATGCGGGGTTTGGTCTCCATGGCCTCGGCAATGCGAGGCACCACCGCCGGTCCCAATCCCAGGGCGGATGCCGTCAAGCTGCAGAACTTCAGAAAACTGCGACGGGTAATTCCCTGCCGTCGCATGACTTGGTAAAAGGTTTCGGTCATCACCCTGCTCCTCCAGGTCGTTTGAATGGGCTATGCGGTCTTATTCTTCTTTCCGCACTTTCCACTACGGGAGCAACAGTTATGCCATGTTAATTTATTTACACTATTTCAGTGAGTTACATATTTCTTTATTCGAATTCAATTCGTGAAGTGTATGCTGATCATTCGTCGGGAGCGGGCTGGTGGCAATCTACTTACCAGTAGCCTCCCCTCGTCCTAGTTTGTTCGGAATAGATAGATGCAGGTGTTGATGAAGGTCAGAAAATGCACACCTAATAAATTGACGCAGAGAGTAACTCCCCTCTCTCCTTGCGGCACTACTGTGCAGAATAAATACGTTTCATCTAGCTGAAAGCTATGCAGCACTTGATTTTGAAGGGTATAAGCCATGGCTGTGGCTTACAATCAAAGATGCATAATCTGCACAAGGCCATATTGAACAGACCCGTATGGTGCTTACTCAAACCCTTTTTGGTGGGGCATGGCCCCACCCTACCATTGGTTTCAGGATGTAGGGTGGGGCCATGCCCCACCAAATACGCTTTGATCAAACACAATGAAGCATCGCCATGATCATCGAATAAACACAGACGCACTGATATTTTCCGGTCAACAGCGCCCCTTGCGGGAGAGGGGCTTAGAGTTTGATTCAGGGGTAATTGAGAGCTAACAGAACGACAGCTTTTGCTGGCTCGCCGTCTCGATTCACTCTTCAGCAAGCAGTTTATCCGCCTCACCAGGCTGCAATCCAAACTCCTGCTCGATCATCCGGTTCCACTTGTCTCTTTTGAATACCGACTTATCAGGCACAGCCCGGTGCACCAGGTTGTAGTGACACTCGATGCAGCTTTTCTCTTTCGCATCCTCGGTATGGATCAGTACGGTATCCGGTCGGGTGCCGAATATCGCCTCTTTGACATGACAACGTTTACAGGTAGCCGAGTCCCGCTGTTTGAACCAATCCCGGGCGGCGAATGCAGCATCAGGCAGATGCAGCGCATTGATCACCGGGTCATCGTATTCCGGACCGAAAATCTGATTGAACAAATCCTTGCCCCCAATAAAGTGGTCCCAGGTTGCGGCAAATACACCCTCCGATACATGACAGTCTCCACAACTCGCGCGCACACCCGAAGCCGGCCTATAGTGGGAGGATTGCCGATAGGGTTCGGCAACCAGCTCCATGGAATGGCAGGTTGTACAGAAGGTTTCCGTGCTGGTGAGATGATCAAATTCGGTCAGAAACAGCACAAAGCCGATACCGGCCAATCCACCAATAATCAGTGCAAACAGAACATGGCGAGTAATGAACAGCGGCAGTCTCAGCTTAATCATGGCTCTCTTTCCCAATGCCGTAACCGAGAATCGGATTCGGTTTTGCCGGATTGTTCAGCCAGCTGTGTTGATCCAGGCTGGTAACATACATTTCAATCAACTCTTTTGCCGTCTGTTCACCGGCAAGTTGACGAAGCTGTGGCAGAAATTCACCGTAAAAATTCTGCCCTACTTTGTGCATTCCCTCCCATGAGGCGTAGTTGGGGCTCATCATCGCTGCCCCATGACGCGCTGCCGTACCCTCATCGTGCCAGAGTCGCCAAAAGCTAAACTCGATCGGTTCATCGAAAGGCGCCGGTGTCAGCAATTTCTTCTCATAGAGTGCCGACATGATTGCCTGAGCCGGTTTGCCAAACTTCTCGTTATAGAGCTTCACCACATTATCAAATTGCTTCATGTAGCTTCTAACGAAATTCTTGCCGTGACACTCCAAGCAGACCTTGCTCATGATCTGCCGACGCCGTTTCGGACTGGCAACCGCCTTGACCTTGCCCATGCTGCCATCCAACTTACTCAGTTCTGAACCTCGCCTGGGTGCCGGTTGGGAGTCAGGCAGCTCCCTTCGATCTCCATCTTCAAAAATAACCAGATACTGTTGTTCAGATACTGGACGATTGAGGCTCCAGGCATCCCGCATCCCCACATCGTGACTTCCCTTCACGCCCGGGGTCGTTCCCATATGGCAGGTGACACAGGTTGGTGCAGCGCTATAGTCCTTACCAAGCACCCACTGATCGCTTTCAAGATTCATTTTCGATCTGTTGGCTTCATAGAGCATGCCATGCTTTGAGCTTCGGTAGACTTCATCGTCCGGAGAGTCGGGACCAGTGTGACACCAGGTACAAGCGCTCGGATCCCTGGCCTGTGCCTTGGAAAAACTGTGACGACCATGGCAGGCGGAGCAGGAACCGAGCGAACCGTCCGGGTTGACCCGCCCGATACCGGTATTCGGCCAGGTTTCAGGCGTCAGGGTGCCATCCCCACGCACTTCCACTTTGGAACCATGACACTGGGCACAGCCTGCAGCAACCATCTCTTTACCACTCAGGTTATCGGCCAGCGCGGGCAAGCGATTTTTAATCATGCTCAGCGCTTTTGCATGAACCGACCCTTCGGTCTCTTTGAACTCCTTGACATGGCAACGGCCACAATCCTTAGGCGAAACAATGGTGGCGATAATCGCACCTTCATGTTCAATTGCATCGTTGTCGGCCTGGTCTGCCAGATGGCAATCGAGACAATTCACCCCAGCCTCGGCATGGGCACTGTTCTGCCATTCATGGGTTAAAGCCGCTGAAGATTTTTTATGACAGGAGACACACTCTTTACCCTCTTCCAGGCCCCAGTTACTTGGATCAAGTTTTACTTTTTCTGCGACAGCCGGAGGAATCAGTACAAACAGAAATAAGAGCGCATACAGTCTCCAATGGCCAGTGCGTCCAAGTGATTGCTCTGTGAGCATGCCTCCCCCTTGCAATGTGCGTTCTTAGTTTTTTTATGCTGCTCAATACAGGCAGCCATCACACCTTCATTTTTCTGTGCGTTATAGTTTGCTTAGTTATTTAGTAGGAAATTGTATCTGTTGCAGATATCGGGCTTTTCTTTTTCTCTGACTAAAATTCCACCTGCAAACGTAACAAACACTATGCAGTTTTTATAATTAATGATCAATACAGGATTCCAATCGACTTGTTGATTATTATGTTTAGTAAAGAATATTAGCTTTTATTAATTCAGTAGTTTCCCTAATTGATGATGCAATCCCGAAAGTGTGATTATGGTATCTGAATAAATCGCAACCATTAGGGGTATAGAGTTGCGAAAATAAATAAAAAAAAGGAGGAAGTTGATGGATAATCACAGAGGGTTAAGCCTACTATTCGTCGTGCTCGGATGGTTCAGTTTAAGTAGCCTGGCCTTGGCCGAACCGCTTCATCACATCTCATCTGAAACCTGTAAAACCTGCCACAAAGAGATTTACAAACAGTGGAAAGGCTCAATGCATGGCAACAGCTCTGCCATCAATGATCCAATTCACGCCACTTTCTACAAGAAGGTTGTCGGCGACCCGACCAAGGAAGGGGTAAAACACAAAGCATCAGGCAAATATCCCATCTGTCTTCAGTGCCATGCACCCAACGCGGCAAAGGACAAAACCACCAAACTGGATGCCAAACCGGCTTACTCTGAAGGGGTGAACTGTGTTGTTTGCCATACCTTGAAAAAATATAACGGCATTCAGGCGCCTAATGGCAAATTGCAACTCGGCCTGAAAGCTTACGACTACTCAAAAGATACCGTACAGGGGCCGGGACGACACTCCAATGTGGGATTACAGAAGCTGACTGCTGCTAATGATGTCTTCGGTGGCAGTGGCATGAGTGACGACAGCAAACCCAATCCCCATCTGGGCGAAGGGGTGACGGTTGACGGCAAAGAGATTCCTTCCATTCCTATGGAAAGCAATCCCAAGCTGATGAAGACTTCGGATGCCTGTATGGGGTGTCACGATCAGCGTAACAATCCCCATGGTGTACCTCTCTGTCAGACGGGTAATGAGTACTCCATCAGCCACTCCCAGGTAAACTGTCTATCCTGTCATATGCCGATCAATGATGGACTTGCCGACCACTCCATGGGCGGTGGTCACGACAGTAGCATACTGCAACGTTCCGTTGTGTTCGACGTCTCCACCGAGTCCATCGGAGATACGATTCGGGCGACTGCCTATCTGAAAAACCCCCAACCCCACAGCCTGCCGACCGGAGCGCCATTCCGCAATATCTATATGAAACTGACGGCCTACGATGGCGAGGGTAATGTGGTTTGGGAAAATGCCAAAGGGCATCCGAAGGATGGAGATTCCAAAGCCTACTTCGTCTATGCCTTGGCCGATAGCGAAGGTAAACCGGCCATGCCGCCAACGGCAACGGCGCTGGGTAAGGATTCACGTCTTAAACCTCATGAAGAACGGACTTTGGTCTACGACATACCATCGAAAGGGGTAAAACTGGTACGCGGCGAACTCTACTACAATCTGCTTTGGCCGGTACTGGTGGAGAAGTTCAAGCACCTGCCGGAAGATTTGACCGCACCGACGCTGATAGCCACCGCGGAAAGCAGTATATAACTGATAACAAACAGGCTTGGCATCAACTGATGCCAAGTCAAACAAACCTCCCTTTCAGAGGTTGGGTTGACCCTCTGAGCAGTATCGAAAACTCCCGTTGTATTCGCAGGACACGTAAATAGTTGTACTTGGCGAACCAGATCGGTTTGTCCGTAATATTGACTATAGGTGGTGTGATGCTTCGTATTGCCCAATGCTTGAAACAGAGCAATTTTGATCTGTTGTCTCTATGCTGTTTTCTACTGGTTTGTCTACCGCTATCCGAGGCAACAGCTGCAATTGAAAAGCAGACCAGTTCAACCGCGGATCACAGTAAATTCGAAGAGCTCCAACAGGCGTTTGAATCCGGGCCTGAAGTGACCAAAGCCTGCCTGGGTTGCCATACCGAGGCCAGCAAACAGATTCACAAAACCCTTCATTGGAACTGGAAGTTCACTCACCCGGATACGGGTCAAGTATTGGGAAAAAAGAGGATCATCAACAGTTTTTGCGGTTCGATTACCACCAACTATGCTCGTTGCACGAGCTGTCATATCGGTTACGGTTGGAAGGATGACAGTTTCGATTTCACCTCAGAAGTGAATGTTGACTGCCTTTCCTGCCACGACACCACGGATACCTATCGAAAGTTTCCCACAGATGCCGGCCATCCGGCTTATGTAGACAAACCCTTCCCTCCTAAAAAGGGAAAAATCTGGAAGGCTCCGGATCTCTCACATGTAGCCCAAAACGTTGGTAAACCCCGTAGAGAAAACTGTGGCAACTGCCACTTTTTAGGGGGCGGCGGTGATGGCGTCAAGCATGGTGACCTGGACTCTTCCATGTACAACCCATCGAAAGAGCTGGATGTGCACATGGGTGTTGACGGCCTCGATTTCGTCTGCACCGAATGCCATACAACTGATGGTCATGACCTTAAAGGTAGCCGCTACACCACGGTTGCCAAAGATACCCATGGTATAGACATACCTGGCCGTGACGATGAGAGTCGCGCCACCTGTGAATCCTGCCATGGCATGAAGCCCCATGCCGAAACCCTCAACAACAAGATCAACGATCACACCGACAAGGTAGCCTGCCAGACTTGTCATATCCCGTTTTATGCCCGAGGTGGTAAACCGTCAAAAACCTGGTGGGACTGGTCAACTGCAGGGAAGATGGACGCAGATGGCAAACATATCAAGAAAAAGGATGAGAACGGCTATGTCACTTATGTGACCAAAAAGGGCAGCTTCGAGTGGGGAGAAAACCTGATTCCGGAGTATGACTGGCTTTCAGGCGACATCCGCTATCAGGAGCTCGATGAAAAGCTTGACCCCAATGCCATTGTTCCCATCAATACCTTTGACGGCAGTTATGATGATCCGGATGCCCGCATCTGGCCGTTCAAGATCATGCGCGGCAAGCAGCCCTACGACAAGGGCAACAATACCCTGGTGATGACCCATCTGTTCGGCAAAGACAGTGAAGCCTACTGGAAGTCTTTCGACTGGAACAGGGCGATCAAGGCGGCGATGGATGCCGCCGGTGCCGATTACAGCGGTGAATACGGCTTCATCGAAACCACCTACCACTGGCCGCTATCACACATGGTAGCGCCAAAAGCTGAAGCGCTCGGCTGTGAGAGTTGCCACAGCCGCAACGGTCGTCTGCAGAAACTCACCGGCTTCTACATGCCCGGCAGAGACCGAAGCGACCTCCTCGACTTGATCGGCTGGCTGGCGGTTTTAGGCACTCTGGGGGGTGTTTCACTTCATGGCTTGGCTCGTGTCGCTCTGCGCACCAGGAGGAATGACTGATGGCAAAAGTGATGATGTACAAACGCTTTGAGCGCTTATGGCATTGGTCGCAGGCTTTCCTGATCATATCGATGCTGATTACCGGTTTCGAAATTCATGGCACCCTCACCCTTTTCGGCTTTGAAAAGGCGGTGGACCTGCATATCACCTTTGCCTGGACGCTGATCGGTCTGTGGGTATTTGCCATCTTCTGGCATCTGACCACCGGGGAGTGGAGGCAGTACACCCCCTCCAGTGCAAACAAACTGATGGCGATGGCCAAATACTATGGAGTCGACATCTTTCTCGGCGGTGGCCACCCATTCCACAAAACCAGAGAGCATAAGCTCAATCCGCTGCAGCGCATGGCCTACCTCTTACTGCATGTGCTGATCTCTCCGGCAGTCTGGCTGAGCGGCCTGCTCTATCTGTTTTACACCTCTTGGGCATCCTGGGGTCTGGATTGGCTGAGCCTGGGTGCCATTGCCCTGATTCATACGGCCGCCGCCTTTGCCATGCTGACCTTCCTGGTGGCCCATCTCTACCTGGCGATCACTACCAGCAAGGAACCTTTTGGCTATGTGAAAGCGATGATCACCGGCTACGAAGAGGAGTAGAACCGAGAAATAAGGATTTCCGGCTTGTCGTTTAAAATCGGCCTGTTAGGGGCTACAAGTCTGCCCCTGCTCTGCGATGTGGCTGTTGACAAGGGAACAGCCCTACTCTGGGTGCCATGCCTTGATCAAGGACAGGCTGGAATCCCTAAAGACGACATATTGCATTGCCGGGTTAATAATTCCCAACTGAGCATTGACAAAAGACCAAGATATCTTCAGAATCCGCGTTTCACAAAAACGCGCCCGTAGCTCAGCTGGATAGAGTACCTGGCTACGAACCAGGTGGTCGGAGGTTCGAATCCTTCCGGGCGCGCCATTTTTCAGGGGATCTCTACCCCATTTATCAAAACCTCCCATCCTGAATCTGAGATAATTCGAACCTCCGTATCAAAATAGTCGGTTCGACAAGGCACGTCAGTGCCGCAGAGCGGCTGAAAGCCGTTAATCCTTCTGGGCGCGCCATTTTTCAGGGGATCTCTACCCCGTTTATCAAAACCTCCCATCGTGAATCTGAGATAATTCGAACCTCCGTACAAGCCACTTAACACATAACAAAAAAGCTACGTAATCAAGTAGTTAGATATACTGTGATTCAGTAATCAATGCGCGATATCCAATCCTCTATAATGGCTTTATGAAAAAACCACCGGTTTTATGGAATCAGCTCTCGCTCATGTCCCATATGTTATAATTACATCGTTTAATTTTTTTATGTCTGCTCCTCTTGGGATCTGATTGAACAGTATTAAGAGGCTCTCTCTGTTGAATCTCGACGTGCATAAACTAAAAGGAAAACATACCCTTGCCATAGTTTCAGGAATGCTCTTCTTCCTCGTGGTGGCCGCCACGGCGGAAGTGATCGTCTATCTTTTGGAGTCAAAAAATCAGGAGCATGAACGTTCCAGTGTTGTGAAAAAAGTCTCCACTCTAAGGGCCAGGCTGGAAGGGGAACTCAATTCCACTCTACACCTTACCCGCGGTTTGATTGCCTACGTAGCAACCCATCCAGATATACAAGAGCCAAATTTCTCGCAACTGGTCAGTGAAATCCTTACTCAGGGACGAAACATACGTAATATCGGTTTAGCCCGGAACAACATCATTACCCACATATTCCCATTGGCCGGAAATGAGTCGGCACTGGGATTGGAGTATGAAAAAAACAGCGAGCAGTGGCCAGCTGTAAAACAGGCAATCGATGCGAAAGGCACAGTAGTCGCGGGGCCGGTAGACCTAGTACAGGGCGGCAGTGCATTTATCGCCCGAACTCCGATATTCACCCGCAAAGGCATCACCGGCCTGCTGAGTGAACATAAACCCAGCTATTGGGGAATAGCTTCCATTGTAATCGACATACCAAGCCTATTTCAGTCAGCGGGGATCTCTGAACAGACAGATGGGCTCTCCCTAGCACTGAGAGGTAAAGATGGTCTGGGTAAACAAGGCGATATGATCTTTGGCGATGAAAAACTATTTCATAGATCACCGGTTATCCAATCCATCGTGCTTCCCAATGGTAGTTGGCAGATTGCCGCAATCCCAATGGTGGGATGGGGGTCAGATCTTACCGCGATTTGGCTACTGCGGATCAGTGGCTGGCTGCTGGCTCTACTGATTGGTATTCTTATTACGGCGTTGGTCGAGACCCGGGCCATCAACCTGGAATTGGCGCTGCATGATCCATTGACCGGTCTGCCCAACAGACGACTGTTGGAGGACCGACTACAACAGCTGCTTGAACACCACAAAAGAAATAGTACAGGATTCGGCGTACTAAGCATTGATCTGGATGACTTCAAAGCAGTGAACGACACCTATGGCCATCGTGCCGGTGATAAACTGCTGCAAATTGCAGCGTTCCGCATGCAGTCAAGCATCCGTGCCACAGATACTGTCTGCCGAAGCGGCGGCGACGAGTTCATTATTCTGATCGACGATGTAAACACCCGTAGCGATTTGGAAAAGGCTCAACAGCAGGTAATCAATAAACTGACGGGTAATGCCCTTGTTGAAAACCGCACCATTCAACTCAAAGCCAGTTCGGGCATCGCCTACTACCCTGAAGATGGGGAATCGCTGGATAGTCTGCTTAAGGCCAGTGATCGTAAGATGTATACCAATAAACGCAGGGGACAGATTTTTGGTATTGAATCAGTCACCACATAACATGAGATCAATGACTTTATATTGACAATCCATAATGGGCGTGTTGTTGGCCAGCACGTCTTCAATCTCTCGATCGCCAAACCGTCCCCGCTTTTGTGTTACCCCCAGGCTTAGCCTGCTCGAAAGATAGGATTGCCAACCATCATCTTCCCGTAAAGCTCACTCTCTAGTAATTGATTGCGATAGCACCTCCCGTTACATGGAACAGTTTTAGCCGTGCCATCGCTAGCACCCGTAAATAGAGTTACTGCCACTGGGTGCTAGTGATGAGCGATATTCTAACGACTCAACTTTTCCCAACAGGCGGGGAAGTCGTTGAGTTAGCAGAGTCGTCGTCATCATGCGATTGTGCTGCGATCGCTAGGCACTCACTACAAATATTGCCCCCAGGTCCAAAGATCGTTTTTTGTGTTTGTTTATGCGCCCTACCGCAAAACGAGCACTCTCCCGTCTCACTTGTTTCAGCGGATAGATAGACAGGCCTGAATCTCGATGAGCTTATTCTGCCGCCAATTCCTCTTTTAATTTTTTACGCACCGCCATCAACACCTTGCCATATGTGTTGTGCCCCCGTCCGTCGCGACCGCAACCCCAATAGTAATCGTACTGACTGGTCTCGATAATCTTCTGATCTGTGGTTGCCAACAAAGCAGCGGTCACGTCTGGATGTGCCCGGCATTTGATGTAGATAGCGCGAGTCATCATCACCTCTCGCAGCTGTCGCCAATCCTTGCGAATCAATCGCTTGTTATTCGCCGCCAGCTTTTGCGCCTTGTTGGGATGGTCAGCGGCTCTGATCTCCTCCCGCAGCGCCTGATCTTCAAATTTCATGCCCTGATAGTAGTGCTCTGCCGATGGCCAGGTTGCTCCATCCAGCTCGAAACCAAACTTAGAACAGCTTGCCAGGGGATGATTTACGTCGGTACGGGAGATGTAATAGGGTTCCTGGTTGGCGGAAGAGAACATCGAGGTACTCCGTAACTATTTATATCGATCAAATATGACTCTGCAGGATCGTACACACCACCCTGCGTTCCCTTCTCGGTCCATCGAACTCACAGAAGAAGATATTCTGCCACTGGGAGAGCCCCAGCCTGCCATCGATCAGCGGAATGGTCTCCGAAGGACCCACCAGACCGGACTTGAGATGGGAATCCCCATTGCCATCCTGTTGATCATGCAGCCAGACTCCCTTCGGTATCAGTTTACGCAGCAGATCCACAACATCCCGCTGCACACTGTCATCCCAGTTCTCCTGAATCATTATGGCTGCGGTGGCGCCCTGGGCGTAGAGTGCCACCAGGCCGTCCTGAATGCCACTGGCCCGCACCGCCTCTTCGACCTGAGGGGTGATGTCTACCAGCTCCTCCCGTTGATGGGTTGTCAGGGTGATGATGTCACGCATAGGCTTTCTCAAAGATCAAAATATTATCTGACTCAATGCGCTCAGTGAATCGATATCCCAATCCGGACTGGGTAGTTCCACCGGATAAGGGGTACCTCGGGCAAAGCGACCGGTGCGCACCAGCGCTGTCTTCATACCAAGTCTGGCCGCACCGGCAATATCCGTATCCGGTCGGTCGCCGATCATCAGACAGCCCGCCATACTGGCACCAATACGCTCTGCCGCCATCTCATAGAGTAGCGGTTGGGGTTTGCCGATGATCACCGGCTGGATTCCTGTTGCAACCGCAAAGGGGGCCACCAGTGCCCCACCGCCGGGCAACACTCGGTGACTGCCCTCATGATGGGCGTCGACGCTGTGATCCGGGTTGGTGCTGACCAGTCGGGCCCCCTGCTTCAGGATCAGATTGGTGCCGGTGGTGATACTCTCAAAATCGATGCCCGGCCCTTCACCGACCACTACGAAATCAGCCTGCTGCCGATCCTCCTGGCCTCTCTCACTTAGCGCAAGGTGGAGACCCTCGGCTCCCACAGCGAAATAGCGAAAATCGGTTTTTTGTTTGGCCAACCAGATAGCGGTGGCCTCCGCCGAGGTGATTATCCGCTGTTCATCAGGTCTTTTGAAACCCATCCCCTCAAGACGATCTGCAACGCTGGCAGGTGGCAGAATCGGATTGTTGGTGATGAAGGCATGGGGCATATCCCCGACCCGAAGCATGAACTCCAGCGCTTCAGGGATCGCCTTTTCACCATGATAGAGGACACCGTCCATGTCCAGCAGTAGGGCTTTGATCGCCGGTTTCACAAATGGCCTTTTTTTCGTGGGGTGTTGTGTTGGATGTGTGCCGCGAATGAACGCGAATCACCGCTGATGGACGCCAATATTGCTGAGGTGAGCCTGAGAATCAATAGGCGGACTGTAAATCGCCGGATTGAGTGTTATTTCCATTGGAGAATTCGCGTGTTTTGCGGTGATTTGCGTCTATTTGCGGCTGAATTCTTCTCTCTGTCATTAAAAAAGGGGCCTTCGGGGCGCCTACGCTGCGCTGCGGCGTCGGCGTCACTTCGTTCCTTTCGAACGAAGGGTTCGAATCAAATCCTCTCTCTCCGCCATAAAAAAAAGGTTTGAGGGTCTCCTTGGCTTAGGTGTGGGCTGAAGGTCGGGATTGATTCGCTACGCTCACCCCTTCGGGGCACCTTCGCTGCGCTGCGGCGTCGGCGTCACTTCGTTCCTTTCGAACGAAGGGTTCGAATCAATCCTCTCTCTCCGCCATAAAAAAAAGGGTGCTCATCCGAGCACCCTTTTTTTTATGGCGGAGAGAGAGGATTTGATTCGAACCCTTCGTTCGAAAGGAACGAAGTGACGCCGACGCCGCAGCGTAGCGAAGGTGCCCCGAAGGGGTGAGCGTAGCGAATCAATCCCGACCTTCAGCCCACACCTAAGCCAAGGAGACCCTCAAACCCTTTTTTTT
>JAKSBX010000123.1 GCA_022360905.1 Chromatiales bacterium | reverse complement strand
CGCCGACGGGGAGCTGCTGACCCTGATCGGTTCCCGTAGCTCGGACTCGGGTGGCAACTCCTTGGCACCGGCGGACCAGATCGATCCCGCCGTACGACCCACCAAAGTCGATCGTCCCAGTGACACCACCGGCTTGGTGGATACCGGTAAACTGGTCGGCATGCTCGACCAGTCCGATGCGGTTGCGGTCATGGAGGCGATCCAGCGTATCTCCGATATGAAACTGGACAGCGTCAACACCGGCATATCCACCGACCAGATCGTCAAAGAGCTGGTGCGCTGCGGCTATGTGAAGAGTGCCGACCTGGTGGATCGCTATGGCGATCCGGCGGCGCTGGATGTCACCGCAGATCCGGACATCATCGGTCCGATCTTCACCCAGGAGGAGTTCGACAATGATGGGGAATTCCGCAAAACCGCCTCAGTGATGAAGCTGGTCATCAACGGTTACGCCGGCGCCGGCACCATCACCATGGGTGGCTACGACTACCACACCGGTGACCGTGCGGTGGGAGAGATCCGGGATCTGCGAGCCGGTCGCTGCATGGGGGCCTGTATCGAGTATGCCGCCCGCATCGGTACCCCGTTGATGCTGTATGTCTTCAGTGACGGCTCGGTATCCAGTAACGGCACCTTGGATAACTCGGCCGACGGTCGCGGCAAGGGGGTCTGGACCGGTGACAACCAATCCACAGCCGCTTCCTTCTTCCTGGTCTTCAACCCGGCTGGCCAGCCCACACTGGCAGGCGGTAGCGCCGATGAACAGCTACGCCATCAACAGATCGGTTATTTCACCGCCGATGGTGCGGTGGACAACGGCTCAAGCCCGGCGGCCAACAACGTCAATCAGCTGGTCTTGACCGTTGCGCTCAACTATCTTGCACTACACGGCGAACAGGGTCAGTTCAGCTCCCTGTTCGGCACCAGCTTGGGGAACGCCGCCATGCTCGACAGTCTGACCGCCTTCAATCCGATCATGTAGTGCGGTCCGGCAGAGCATTGTTATTAAGATTAACCGCAAATGGACGCCAATCACCGCGAATCAACGCAATAAAAAGTTTTAACGCTATCATTTTTTGCGGTGATTGGCGTTAATTAGCGGTTATATTTTTCTAAATCAGTATCATTAACGTTAAAGAGTTGATTTCAGAGACCCGCCAATAGATAAGACTACGCGTTCTACATAGGATAAGGAACAATAATTACTCTACCCAGTGACCGTTACCCTCACCTTGCGGTTATCTGTTGGCACTGCTAATTCTCGATTTCGATAGCGTTAATCTATTTAGGCAAAGAAAAGGTTGCTGGACTCAACCCTGCATGATGCTTAGGGGTCTAAAAATGTCGCCTGAGCTTCTCCGGTAAATCAATTACCTCAGATAACGAGGCACAGTTTCTCTACGAGCGTAGTCGTACGACTTATCTGGATATGACTCTTGTTATCCGTACACCTCTACCTACGCAATTGTGTCGAGTTACTTTACACTTTATCCAAAAATAAGAATTAAGTTATTGATTTATTACAATGGCATAGCCATTGCATAGCATGATTGAACCACAAACACATGGGAGGCATATTTATTTATAAATTGATAAAACACCTACACACATGGAATTTATCTAAGTAATACAGCTATTCATTGTTTGCAAGGAGCACGCAAAATCATGAACTGTTACAAATCACACTATCCAACCCTAATCAGTCTACTATTCTTTGTTACATTGAATAGCTCAGCAGCAATTATCGAATATAGGGGATCAGCAAATGTTACCAATGCACATGATGGATCAGTCCATTATGTCACTTTATCTATGAGTATTGATGAGGAGTTGGTAATTCACGGCAGACCTCTACCTCCCATAGAAGACCGCATATCTGATGAGCACCCCGCACATTTCAACATCCCCAATTACCAAATAGATATTGAGAAAGTCGGGACTTTCTCTGGCGAAAATGGTTACTTTGCCATATGGTATGATGAAGATCCGTATACGCGAAACGTACACCCGGAACATCTCGATATTTTAGCTGGTCACGGTTATCTCACGTTTCGAAACAGCGATGGCACACAATTTGGCTTGTCTTCTTGGCGTGGAGATGATCCTACATTTGACTTACCACCAGTGATGATATTGGAATATCTGAATGTCTTCCAATTTCACCCAGTTGAGGATGGCGAGCAATTTGACCTAATTGAGAATGGCTTTCGAATAGCGAATGCCGATCTCAAATTAACACCTGTTCCAATTCCTGCCGCTGCCTGGCTCTTTAGTGTTGGTTTGCTTGGATTATTCAAAATAGCTAAGAGACACAAGCTTAGTTAACAACTGTCTGATTTTATCAATACTGAGTTTACATTGTGTGGCGCAACAGGCCTTCGCTATGAGATTAGCCGCAAATGAACGCCGATTTCGCAAAAAGCACTAATGATAAGACTTCTTTTTGCGGTGATTCGCGTCCATTTGCGGTTTATTCGCTTAACAGATTAACATTCATACTGGAGAGTTGATTTCAGAGACCTGCCAGTGGATAAGGCCAAGCATTCCAGATCGGATAAGCGACATCGATTACTCAACACGGTGGCTCTCTGCCTCACCTGGTGGCTATCCGCTTGTGGCAGTGGCGGCGGTAATGGTGATGCAGATAACAGCACCATGCCACAGGCAACCACGGACTGGCAGAGGGATATCCTGCTCACCAGCCTGAGCATCGACCTGGAAAGAATGCAGGGCCGTGCGGATATCCTGTTGGCAGGCTCCACCACCTCCAGCGGCGCCTCCTTCGAGACAGGCGATCTGATCATTACCGAGGTCACCGCAGACGGCCGTCCGCTCAACTACCGAAGTGAAAACGGCAGCCTGGATATCGGCATCCCGCCATCGACTGACGACCAGACAGTCACCATCGACTACAGCTTCAACCTGCAGAGCGATTTCGACGGCTTACTGGATGGCGGTATGAGTTTCACCTGGCCCTACTACTGCGGCAATCTGTTCCCATGCAAATCCGAACCGGCGGAAGGGAGTGGCTATGAGTTACAGATCAATGGTGCGCCAAGTGGTTCGAATGCCATCTACCCCGCGTCCATAATTAGTGACGCACCGGCCTACATGCTGGCATGGGTGGTCGGCGATTATGAGTTCAGCCATCTGGGCACAACTGCTGCCGGTACTGAGGTCGGTGTCTACTATCCACCGGACCTGCAACAGCAGGCGCTGGATGGCAGCCGTTATCTGCGGGATGCCTTTGACTGGTATGAACAGACCTATGGCCCCTACCCGTTCGGTCAGGCCGTTGCCAGTGTTTCGGTCGACTGGGGTGCCGGTCAGTTCGGCGGCATGGAACACCACCCCTTCTGGCATATCGCCTCGAGTTCCATATCCGATCCTTGGGTGCATGTACACGAAGCTGCACACGGCTGGTTCGGCAACGGCGTACGCATCGCCTGCTGGGAGGATTTCGTACTCTCTGAAGGCCTCGTCTCTTACCTTACGGCACGGGCTGTCAGCGCGGTCGACAGTGCGGCATCAGGCGATCAGGTCTGGGCATCTTATGCAGCGAGACTGGCTCAACTGCAACAGGGTACTGGCAACAAAATCGCCTGGCCGGCCGGATGCCAGCAGATCGATATTCTGCAGGATGGGTTGTTCGGTACAGCGCCTTACATGAAGGGTGCCTTCTTTTTCAGACACCTGGAATTTTCACTGGGTGTGGAACTGTTCGATCAGATCCTCAGCGATTTCTTCCATGCTAATGTTGGCAGTGCCGCATCGATGGATGAGCTTCTGCAACTGGTCGAGCAAAACAGTGGTTATGATCCTGAAGATTGCGCCATGGCCTGGCTCAGATCGGAAACACTGCCCAGCGGCGACACTTGTGCGTACCAATGATGCCACTCTGCCAGTGGTCAGCTGATACAAACTCACTGCACAGTTTCACTTCGAGCTATATTTAAAATATCAGGATTGCTCAGTTCGGATAGAGCGAAACCATATTGTAGATTTGCTGGGTCCTGGTACTGTCCGGAATCAATACGTTTTATCTATCTGAAAGCAATGCTGAACTTGTTTTTGAAGAGTATAAGCCATGGCGGCGACTCACAATCAAAGATTCATAAACTGCACAAGGCCAGACTAAACAGACCTGAATGGTGCGTACTTAAAGCGTATTTGGTGGGGCATGGCCCCACCCTACCATTGATTTCAGGGTGTAGGGTGGGGCCATGCCCCACCAATAAAAGCTTTG
>JAKSBX010000133.1 GCA_022360905.1 Chromatiales bacterium | reverse complement strand
TGTATCTGGTAATCATCGACTGAGAGGGGCGCACAGAGCGTTTCCGTGTATTTTCGAACACGCCGAAACTCCTCAATAAGCGGCTCCCTATCGATTTGCGGTGCAATAGCTCTATCCATTTGATTGTTATTCATATTTTTTTATTTGATTGATCCGATGAATAGCTGGTGGCTTGACCAGACGATCTTTCATCGACCCATTACGGGACTGACTGACGGAGACGGGTCAACTACAGTTAAAGCTATTTTGGCAGAATCAGAGAATCTGACAGGCCGACAAACCATAGAATCTATAAGGATATTGAGTTCTATTTTGAACAAATATCGTGTATCAGCCCAGGGCTCTAGGTCTGCGCCTGCTCAACCCCTGAAAAGACAGATCTTTTATGAGTGTAAACCTCCTCAATGAACCCTCTCTGACAACAACAGCAGTCAAAAATTCTCAGCCAATGGTGAGGCATCCCACTAAATGTCGGCTACTCCCCAATTCAGCAAAGGATCCCAGCGCCCCAGTTGCCGGCCCCAACAGATTCTGGCAATGTGATATTAATTCCCATGCAGCCACATCAATGGAAGTCTCACAAACTCTGACAGATGTGGGGCAGTTAATGCCTCCCCATCGTAATCGTCATGTTGAACCAATTAAAATCAAAACCGGATTTTATCTCGGCCTGGATACGCAACCCGCGCCAAGTCGGCGCACTGTTTCCCAGTAGTGGTTGCCTGGCCCAGGCCATGGCCGCACAGGTCGATAGTGTGAACGGACTCACCATTGAGCTTGGCGCCGGTACCGGTGCCGTGACCTCGGCTCTGCTTGGCAGAGGTATCAACCCAAAACGCCTGGTGGTGGTGGAGAAGGATCAGATACTGGCGGATAAACTGACCAGCCAATTCCCCACCCTAGCCATCCTGGCGGGGGATGCCTCCCGACTGCAGCAACTGCTGAAACAGAACGATCTGGGATTGGCAGAAAACGTGGTCTCCAGCCTGCCCCTGCTAAACATGCGTATCCACACCCGGATCAGAGTCTTATCCGCCATATTCAGCAGCCTCCACCATGATGGAAAACTGATTCAATATACCTACTCCCCGGCACCTCCGATCCCGAAACAACTTGCCCACTCAATGCAGGTGTATGGTTATCGTATTGATCGTATCCTGTGGAATTTCCCGCCGGCCCATGTCTGGGTCTATCGAAGGTTCCGTACCCTACTCAACGATGCTTGAGCGGCTGCCCGGGCCTCTCTATGATCGCTCCCGTATCTGTAATATTAATCCGGCGACTAAGTATGTCGTGTTAATATCAAGGTCTGTTAAGTGGAGAACATCAATGGCCAGTGATGAGTTGCGTCAAGTGTTCTATACCAACCTTGCTTCGATTCCAGCCGGCCGTTACTGCAGTTATGGGGATATGGCCAAACTTTGCGGTGTCCATGTGCGCCAGGTTCTGGCCTGGTTAAGAAAACTGCCTGCAGACAGCAACCTGCCCTGGTTTCGATTGATCACAGGTCAACGGAGAATTGCCGATTACCCCGGCAACCAGAGACAGTATCGGTTACTCTCGGATGAGGGCCTGATCCCTGAAGCCAACGGCAAATACCCACCGAAGTACAGGTGGCCGGATCAAGTTGCCTGAAGGCCACCTCTTAACGGAGTGATTCGTTACCCGAGATACAATCGAGCTCGGCCTCTGACAACTGCTCGGGAAAATCCACGTCCACCAGGATTCCGGGATCATCCGAAGGCAGCAGCTCCAGCTCGTTGGGATAGTCGATAAGCAGCTTTTTGGCTCCGTGATCCCCGCTCAGATCGATCAACCGCTCTCCCCAGCGGGCAGCAAAGCCAACTGGATGCCCCCGCTTTCCATTATGCATCGGCGCAACAAGGGAAGCCCCCTGCTCCAGCCGTATGGCCACTTCGGCAATGGTTTGCGGTTTGATCCAGGGCATATCCCCCAGCGCGACCAGCCAGCCACCCGCATCGAGGGAGGCTCTGACCGCCTCCGCCAGACTCTCGCCCATTCCCAACTCCGACTGCCGATTCTCAACCACCCGATAACCCAGCTCGGTCAAGGCTGAGGACAACTCAATGTCGTTCGGTCGGACAACCGCCACGCCCCGGGGAACGGCCGTCATTAAATGTCGTGCAGCCATCACCGCCATCGGCTCGCCATCAGCCATTGGTTGCAACAACTTATTGGTGCCGAAGCGGCTGCTGTTGCCGGCTGCCAATAGAATACCTACCGGTGGTGACATGTTTAGCCTCCTGCCAGGCTGCCCGCACCAACACGATTACGCACAGCGGTGATTTCCGCCAGGATGGAGAGAGCGATCTCAGCGGGACGTTTGCTACCGATTGAAAGGCCCGCCGGAGCATGAATCCGGGCAATCTGATCGGCACTGTGGCCGATCTCTGTCAGCCGCTCTCTGCGCTTTTTCGCAGTGCGTCGGGAACCCAGCGCGCCGATATAGAAAACGGCCCGCTCCAGGGCAGCCGTCAGACCCAGGTCGTCCTGACGGGGGTCGTGGGCCAATGTTACTACGGCTGTCCTGGCAACATCCTTCAATCCCGCCACTTCGTCATCCGGCATCCTCTTTGAATAGTGAACACCCACTAACGGGTTTTGATCGATAAATTCAGCGCGCGGATCGCAGATCGTCACCCGATAATCGAGTGTGATCGCGATTCGGGCAAGATGGCGTGCGATCTGTCCGTTACCGATCAGCAACAGCTGCCAGGCCGGGCCGTACACCTTGGTTACCCAATTCCGGTTCACCTCGAATTCGATACCGGCCCCGCCGGTCTGCAAGGTGACCTCGCCGGATTCCAACACCACCCGACGAGCGATGAGCTGCCCCTCACCCATCCGATCCAACAGCGGTTTCAGGCTGTCGGCGGAATTCAGCAATTCAACCATCAGTTCCAGGCGACCACCGCAGGGCAGACCGAGCCGCTCCGCCTCAACCTTTTCAACCCCGAAATCGACCAGTGTCGGACTCTCTTCCCCCAACTCACCTTTACAGTGGCTGGCTACCAGGGTCTCCTCCACACAGCCGCCGGAAACCGAGCCAACCGTATGACCGGCCTTATGGATCGCCAGCAGGGAGCCTGGCGGCCTTGGTGATGAGCCCCAGGTTTTCAGCACCGTAACCAGGGCGACCGGTACACCTTCGGCCAACCAATCGGCGGCTGTGCGAATCACCTCCAGATCGTCAGAGGCCAGACCGCTTGTATCAGGGTAACCCATCAGCCGAGCCGTAGCGGCAGCTGACGCAGTCGCTTCCCGGTTGCCGCATAGACTGCATTCGCCACAGCCGGCGCAATCACCGGTGTTGCCGGCTCGCCTACCCCGGTGGGGGGTTCAGCCGAAGCCACGATATGCACTTCAACCTCCGGCATTTGATCGATCCGCAAGACCCGATAGTCTTGGAAATTGGACTGCTCGATGCGACCCTCTCTGAAGGTCAGCTCACTGTATAGGGCTGCCGATAGACCAAACCCCATGCCTCCCTCCATCTGGGCTTCAATCACATCCGGGTTGATCGCCACGCCGCAATCCACCGCAATCACCACCCGGTCCACACTGATCACGTTACGCCGCACCGATACCTCGGCCACCTGCGCCACA
Organism: Chromatiales bacterium; assembly: GCA_022360905.1. Taxonomy (GTDB): domain Bacteria; phylum Pseudomonadota; class Gammaproteobacteria; order Chromatiales; family Chromatiaceae; genus Thiodiazotropha. The sequence continues at coordinate 30,446 of JAKSBX010000133.1, read as the reverse complement.
TAGGAGTTGAACGACTCATGTACCGCAATCCCCTGTCCCCGGTTGCGTCCCATGGGTTCCCCCCAACCGGCTTTCTCCGCTGCCAAATTCAACACACCGAGATGTCGCGGATGGTTACGCAGCAGTTTGCGCCGATACACCAGGGGATCCTGCCCAGCCTTGACCGCCAACTCATCGATGAAACTCTCCACCGCGAATGCGGTATGGGTGGAGCCGACAGAACGCCACCAGAGAACCGGCACAGGCAGCTCGGGAGAGTGCAGATCAACCTGGAGATTCTCTATCTCATAGGGCAGATTCGCCGCTCCCTCCACCGAAGTCATGTCGACACCATCTTTTACCATAACCGATTCGAAAGGCGTGCCTTTGAGAATCGACTGGCCGACGATACGTTGTTCCCAGACATGGGGCCCACCCTGATCATTCAGGGCAGCCCGCATTCGGTGCAGATAGATCGGGCGGTAGTAACCGCCATGGGTATCATCCTCCCGGGTCCAGACCATTTTCAGCGGGGTGCCCGGCTTCAGTGCTTTGGCTATGTGCACGGTCTCCAGCAGATAGTCCGCTGCAGGATTGGCACGACGACCGAAGGAGCCACCGGCATAGAGCATGTTGATATGTACCTGGTGTGGCTCGAGACCCAGCAGACCCGCAATCTGATGTTGATCACTGGTCTGCATCTGCTCCCCATTCCACACCTCGCACCGCTCTTTATCGATGCGTACCACACAGTTCATCGGCTCCATCGCGGAGTGGGAGAGAAAAGGCACACTGTATTCTGCCTCGATGGTGTCGTCGGCCGACGCCATGGCGGTTGCGGCACTACCCTCTGTGCGAGCGGCCAGTCCCGGTTTTTGTGCAAGTTGTCGGTAGTCGTCCAGGATCTGCTCAGAACTCTTGGCAAAGGCTTTCGATTCATCCCAGGTTACAGATAGCGCATCTCTACCCAGCTTTGCCTGCCAGAAATCGTCGGCAACCACAGCCACTCCGGAAGGAATCTCGATGACCTCTCTGACACCCTTCACGGCCATCGCGCCCTTGGGGTCGATTTTCGACACCGTTGCACCAAGCCGGGGTGGGTGTAACACCACGGCGGTCAGCATGCCGGGCAGTTTCACATCCTGGGTGAATATGGCCTGCCCATTGATCTTCTCCAGACTGTCCTTACGGGGGATGCGCTGACCGATCAAGGTGAATGCTTTGGGATCTTTAAGCTCAACCGTCTCGGGCACAGGCTGTTGCGCCGCCAGCGCCGCCAACTCACCGAAGCCGGCTTGACGACCGCTCGGCGCATGGCTGAGCACCCCGGATTTAACGGTGATTTCACCAGCCGCCACCTGCCACTGTTTGGCCGCTGCCTGAATCAGCATCTGCCTGGCGGCCGCCCCTGCCCTTCTCATCTGTTCCCAGGAATTGGCGATTGCCGTGCTACCACCGGTACCCTGGGCCTTACCCCAGAAGAGGTTGTTGTATCGAACGGCATCCGCAGGCGCGCCTTCCACTCTGACCATCTCCCAGTCTGCCTCCAGCTCTTCCGCCACTAGGGTAGCCAAACCGGTGTAGGTACCCTGCCCCATCTCCAGGTGTTTGGAGATGACGGTGACGATTCCATCCCCATCGATACGCAAAAAGGCATTGGGTGAGAAATCCCCGGCCGTCTCAGGTGCCTGTCCGGCGATTCCCGGCCCGGCTTCGCGCTGCTCAGCACCGACATTGGGGATGATGCCCAGCGTCAATCCCGCGATTGATACCGCACTCCCGGCAATAAAGCGTCGACGACTGATATTGACGATGTGATCAGTTTTCATGACGCTCCCCCGGCAAGCTTATCCGCCGCCACTTTGATCGCCCGGCGAATCCTCGCGTAGGTCGCACAGCGGCAGAGATTACCCTGCATGGCCTGATCGATATCCGCATCGGTCGGCTTGCGGTTGCGCTGCAACAGGGAGGCGGCAGACATGATCTGTCCCGACTGACAATAACCGCACTGCACCACCTCCAGCTCTCTCCATGCCGCCTGTACCGCCTGGCCGGCCGGGGTAGCGAGTCCTTCAATGGTGGTAACCTCCTTGCCCACCGCATCGGATACCGGTGTGATACAGGCGCGAACCGGTGCTCCATCCAGATAGACGGTGCAGCTGCCGCACTGGGCAATGCCGCAGCTGTACTTGGTACCTGTCAGGCCGACCTGATCCCGAATTGCCCAGAGCAGCGGGGTCTGAGGATCAAGATCCAGGGCGTGACGCTTTCCGTTAATCGACAGATTCAACACATCAACCTCCTCGTGGTATTGCCAGCCGTTGATGGCCAGTGGGCATAACACGCTCGTTATATTTGATATTTTTTTATGAAATCTCTGAAAAATCGGCCCTTTCGGCGAAAGCCGAGATCGATAGGCTTGATTTTTCACGATCCCTGTATGAGCCGAGATGATAATAGAGAGAATTAATCAGAGACTCCGTTTCTCAAAGATCATTTAGAGTACCGCCATTTTGAAAGCCACAATCCTTTCGAGTTCCCAGGCCAAACAAATACCGCTCTATTCCGCAAATGATAGTCGATTCAGCGCTGATATGAGTTACAGATAACAATTCAAACGCGCTTAACAAACACACATTTATTATCGTTATTGTGCTGATACAATGGGATGTCAAAAGGATAATAGGTTCAGGACAGAGCAAACATTGAGTCACACAACGATCAAAGCCGATCAATCCGGCAGATTCGGCCAGCCGGCCATCTATCTGCTAATTCCCCTACTGATCTTAATATTATCGGCTTGCAATCGGGACGGACCGCTAACCGCAGATACCTCCATTGAGCAACTCAGCAACACCATAAACAGCAACATATCCGGGTTGATCGAAAAATATCGGATCACCGGACTCTCCGTCGGCGTCATCAGGGATGGGCAGCTCTGTCTGCTGAGATCTTTCGGTCGGAGCCGTACATCTCCGGAAAAAAGATTGGATGAAAACACCCTGTTTCGGGTCGCCTCGCTGGGTAAGCCAGTGTTTGCCTATATCGTGGTGGCACTGGCCAAGCAGGGTCTATTGGATCTTGACGCCCCCTCTATCCTTATCTTAAAGAGAAGGTCATTGATGACGACCCCAGGTCAACGCAAATCACCGCCAGAATGATCCTCACTCATACCAGCGGTCTACCCAATTTGGGTACAAACACCGGTGAGTTGAAATTCCACTTCGCACCAGGCAGTGATTTCAACTATTCCGGTCATGGTTATCTCTATCTGCAGAAGGTGATAGAAAAGCTATCCGGAAAAGGCCTCGAACAACTGGCCATAGAAACCGTTTTCGAGCCGCTCGGTATGAGCAACAGCAGCTATGTATGGCACGCCGATTACAGTAACCATCTAGCCCAAAGTTATGACTCAAAAGGCAAACAATATACGACAAAAAGCCGACCGCAATCCGCTTTTTCCGCCTGGAGTCTGTTCACCACGCTACCAGACTACGCCAGGTTTGTTGAACATATGATCAAGCGTTCAAACGATCCCGACAGCATCGCCTCAACACTGCTTCAGTCGCAAACCGAGGTCGCCAAAGGTGTTGATTGGGGACTGGGCTGGGGCCTTCAGCAAACCCGTCCGAATAGCTCATTCTGGCACTGGGGAAGCATGGCCGGTTTCAGACACTTTGTGGTTGGTTACCCCAAAGAGAAACTGGCCGTTATTGTCATGTCGAATAATGAAAGGGCGTTCAAAATAACCGACAAGATCATGGCCATGACCATAGGTGGCAGTTATCCGGCCTACGACTGGTTCTGATGCCGTTCAACAAGACAAAATCTTCAACGATTCCACAGCGGTTATACCACGACCCAAAACTCACTGATCAATCCAGTAACCAGATCACTCCCTTGCTGATCCAATCACGACGGTACTCATTCTGAATGTGAACAAATCACCTGCCTGATTGGTACTATTCCACAGCCTATCCATGTCCAGTTTCTGTAGCTTAACACCCAGTTCGATCAGGGATCGTTCTTTAAGGGAGCATCCAGGTAGTTAATGGATCATCCAGTTCATTTTTATACTATTTAAAAAAGGATCAATCACATGGATATTCTAAAAAAATCCAGTAAAGCAGTGAAAATCGCCTTGTATTGTTCAGCCATAGGCCTGCCGGGGCATCTACTCGCCAAAGATTTACCGGTTTATCATGCTATCGATAACGGCATGTCGGAAAATCGGGCCTATCAACTGTCAAAGCTACTTGATACCAACCCGGATGAAATCGATTTCGAAAAGGTGCAAAGAACCGGTGAACTCAGTTACATCGATTTAAAAAATCACCACTACATTCCAACCCGGATTGTCGGACGGGGTGAAGCGGACGAAGAGAAGCGATCGACAACCATTGAACAGATCGATTTTGATGCCCTGTCAATGATCCAACCGGTTGAAGAGGATGTTGTTCTGCATCAACTGGAAGGCGCATTGGATGAGATCGGCCTCTTGCCAGAAGTCTATAAACCGATACTGCGCCATACTCAGTTTGAGGCGGTGGATATCGATGGCAATACCCTGGCCGATCAAATGATCGACACCAAGGTGAACCTGCAACTCTACGCCGGTGACATTCCACTGATCGGACCAGGCGCCAAAATCTCCACAACCGTGGGCAGTGAGGGCACCACCACCCAGCTCCATTTTGCCAACCGCTCACTGCAACAGGGTGAATCTGTAGCGGTGATCGATCACACCGAAGCCAAACTGCAGTGTCGGGAAAAGCTTCTCAGCGGCGCACAGAGCAAAGCGTTCGACAAGCTCAACATCACCACCCAGCTGGTCTACTTTGCACCCAGCCTGGATCTGACTTCAGTAAAGACCATCCAGCCACACTATGATTGCGGTGGAACGGCCGTTGTCGACGGCGAGATCGTCAATCTTCTGCATCAACTGATTCCTGCCGTCGACAGTAACGAGTATGTTCCGGAAGTGGCTCTCGATAGCTGGTTTGACGGCAAAACGATCAATGCAAAAGTCGATATCAGAGGTGGCATGCCGCCCTATCGGATCGACTGGAGTGCAACAAATGCAAAGCTTCAGGACAGGAGTGGTTCGAGCATTTCGTTCAATCCGCAACAGCGCGATGGAATCAGCCAGGAGAGCGTCAGCGTAACGGTGACCGATGCCAATGGCATCGAGCGGGTCGTCACCGCCAATCTGCCTGTCAACCTGATCTCACAAAGCGAGTCCCCGGTGAGCCGTCTCTTCACCAATGCCATCACGGCAGTGCTCGAGACCCTGATCCCGGCTGTGGAAGCGATCGGCGGTATCACGGATTACGGTACCGAGAATGCGGTGACCAATGAGTTTGGTGATCTTGAGCAGGGCTTTATCGATCGCATGCAGAGTGCCGGGGTTACCGAGCGCTTCAGCTGGTCGGGAACCCTGGCCTGGGAGCAAGACTTCAAAGCCAGCCAGGACAGCAACTGGATCGACAATACCGATATGACCTTCTACGTCGGCCACGGTTATGGTGGTGGATTTACCTTCGAAGACAATAGCCATGACGACGGCACCCTGGATCATGATGACGCCACCGAAGATTGGGGTGACAAGGATCTTGAGTGGCTGGCACTGCTCTCCTGTCAGGTTCTCAAGGACGAGTGGAGCGGCATGTCACGTTTTGACCGTTGGAAACAGGAGTTCGACGGTCTTCACCTGCTGCTTGGCTTCCATACCAATGCCTATGCCTGGAGCAGCTTCTCCGGCGAGTTTGCCGACAACATGCTGAAAAGCAGCCCGATGACGGTGAAAACCGCCTGGTTCGAGGCGACCGATACCAATCAACCGTCCGGTGTGGTCCCGGTGGTGATGGGTGTACTTGGCAGCAGTGGCATGTCGAATATGAACGACTACTTCTGGGGCAAGGGTTCAGTCGGCCCGGATATCCGGGATGGTGACATCATCGGTTACTGGAGTATCAAAGTGCTTTAATGCAATTGTCATTCAAATGAGCCAAAGAACCCGATTCAGCCTGCTGAATCGGGTTCTTGAGTCAGAATCGTTTTTTTACCTTCAGACTGCCAATCAAACATTTAAAAATTCATCAACACTATTTGCGTTCATTTGCGGACTGAAAAGTATCTCTTGAGAGGTTTACCGATGGTTAATTGGTATAAACTCTCTCCATGAGTAAACGCCTGATCATGCATATCGATCTGGATGCCTTCTTCGCATCGATAGAACAACGGGACCATCCGGAGTACCAGGGAAGGCCACTGGTGGTCGGAGCGAAGCCTGGCAGAAGAGGGGTTGTGGCAACCTGCTCCTATGAAGCCAGACGCTACGGTGTACGATCGGCGATGCCGATCAGCGAGGCGGCCAGACGCCTGCCGGCAGAAACTGTCTACCTGCGCCCCGACATCAACCGTTATGGGGAAGTTTCACATCAGATCATGAGCGCACTGCAGAACCTCTCTCCGGTGGTGGAGAAGGTCTCGGTGGATGAGGCCTTTCTCGATATCACCGGCATGGAACGCCTGATCGGTGATGCGGAATCCATCGGCCACAAGGCAAAACAGCTGATCCACGACCAGGTTGGCCTGACCGCTTCAGTGGGCATTGGGCCAAACCGCCTGATCGCAAAACTCGCTTCGGATTATCAAAAACCGGATGGGCTGACCGTGGTGAAAGCGGATCAGGTCGAGGCCTTTCTCAGCCCACTGCCACTGACCGTACTGCGTGGTCTCGGGACTAAGAGCGCCCCCATCCTACAGCGTCTGGGGCTGCGTACGGTTGCCGATGTACGCCGACTCTCCCTGCTGGAGCTGCGTCGCCAGCTGGGTAATCTTGCGGGAACCAATATCTATCAGCAGGCCCGGGGCATCGCCTCTGACAGTGTCAACGATCAGTCGACACGCAAGTCGATCTCCAAGGAGACAACCTTTGGCCAGGACATCACCGACCCGGCGATCCTGCGGGAGAGTCTCCGCTGGTCGGCTCAGGAAGTCGGCTACGTAGCCCGTCAGGAGCAGCGCAAGGGGAGCCTGGTGACCCTGAAAATCCGCTTTCGCGGATTCGACACCCACACCCGTAACCGCCGCCTCGCCACACCGACTTCGGCTGACCAGGTGATATTCAAAACCGCCTGGGAGCTCTACCAGAACGACCCCTGGGGTAATCAGCCGGTGCGTCTGATCGGTGTTGGCATCAGTGGCTGGGATGACGCCATCGATGAAGAGGAGAAGCAACCTGATCTTTTTGGCGATCCACAACCGGAAACAGATGCCAGGCAGGACCGGCTCTATCAAACCCTGGATGAGGTGAGTGGCAAATTCGGTAGACACGCCATTCGCCTGGGCAGTAAAAGAGCGAACTCGAAAGCCGGTTCAGGGTCTGAGTGAAGCCCTGAAAGGAAACTATTTGCTTGCCGGGTTAATAAAATCGAGTTGCGTCGATAACTTGCCAGTGAACCAACCACCCCACTTGAAGCGGCCTTCCGTGGATTGTTGATCAACGCCCTCTTCGGGCAGAGGCCGCTGACCGTTAAGCTGCAAACTGGCCGCTGGGTAACGGACTTCCAGACTGAGTTGCATGGGGTAATAGCCATCCAGAAAACGGCGCATATAGGGTCCGTTCCTCAACTGATAGACCCCACCCCCCAGGTTGTGCAGCGCCCTGCTCTGGGCAATCAGACAGATCTCCGCCGCCCGACCGACATCACTGAGATCCAGCTTGTGCCCCACCACCTCGGCACTACCGATATTGCGCGATGAGACAATCCGGATGTCACGGATGCGTTGCGGGTTATAGACGATCTCCAGGCGGGGCACCGGATCGAGATGGTGGTGACATTGAGAGAGCTCGACCCAGCCATTTTGCAGACTGGATAGGGTGATCATGATCAGATTCTGATGGTGGTGGACCGGCTTCTCTGGCGGCTGAGAGAGAAACTCAAGCACCCCTTCATTGACTTCGACCTGGGGCTCCTCCCAGAAATCCTCCTCATCAGTGAGGGTTTCGCCATAGGAGGTGGTAGCAATCATCAATGCCAACAAGCCCCCGACGGGATAGCTTAATATCACTCTGGTTAAACAGTGGTCGTGCATGCTCTGGTCTCCCATGGCGTAGGCTTCGATAATCGCCAGTAACCTCATCTCATATGATCAACCTACCGAGTCAATAGTTTACTCTCAATTACCACTCATCTTGCCATCTCTTCCATGATGCCACTCAGTCAGCAGTAACTATAATTCTACTAACCTAGGATCTGTTAACACGATTAATCCGGTTAAGGCCTGTTAACACTAATATTAGAGAGGTATCCACCATGGCATACCAGAAATCAAAAACTACCGACCAGACTGCTGATGAACTGGCAGAAAAGATTCTCGATTACGCGGTAAGGCTGGCTGAACAGAGCTCATGGGAATCGATCCGCCTGCACCAGGTAGCGGAAGAGATGGGGATCGATCTGCAGACCATACAGCGATTCTACAGGCAGAAAGACGACCTGGTGGAAGCCTGGTACGACCGGGCCGACCGGGCCATGCTGGCCGATGCAGCGCAAGAGGATTATCAGTGGCTCTCGCCGAGAGAGCGGCTTCATCGATCGATCTTTTGCTGGCTCACTTCGATGCAGCATCATCGAAAAGTCAGCCGCGAGATGCTCGGCTACAAGTTCGAACTGGGCCATATCCACCTGCAGGTACTGGGTCTGTTGCGAATCAGCCGTACTGTCCAATGGTTCCTCGAGGCGGCCCATCGTGATTCGGTCGATCTGAAGCGGATCGGTGAAGAGGTGGTCACAACCGGCATCTATCTCACCACATTCGCCCATTGGCTGTTTGATGAATCCCGTAGTGCGGAAAAGACATCGCAACTGCTCGATCGCCTGTTACGCCGGGCTGAGTCCTTTACCCTGTTGGCCTCAACAACGGGGGCGGGCAATTACACACCCCCGGCCTCAGATCCCTCAGACCAGACTCAGGAGAACGGCAGCGTCGTCCACTAAGCAGGATTGCGACCAGCGATGGATACCATCACCCATGCCCTGTTCGGCGCAGTCTGCGCGGCTGCCCTGCCGCGATCCTCGTCGCCCGAATCTACCGACCTCGTTCGACGCATGGCGATTACCGGCACGGCAGCTGCCTTTCCCGATATCGACTATCTGGGATTCTGGGTAGACCCCTTACTGTTTCTCGCCGACTGGCATCGCAGCTTCACCCACTCTCTGTTGCTGGTCCCCCTCTGGGCGGCCCTGTTGACACTCTGCAGCCTGCCCTGGCAGTGGGCGCGTGAACATTGGCGCAGTGTCTATGCCCTCTGCTGCCTGGGCCTCCTCTCCCACCTCCCGCTCGATCTGCTGACCCCGTTCGGCCTTAAACTTTTTTACCCCTTGGCAACAACCTCTTACAGCCTGGCAATCAGCTTCTTCATCGATGGCTATTTCACTGCGATCGTTGTGGTTACTCTGCTTCTCCTGCTTTGGCACCCTCCCCGCAGGGTGGCACTGAGCGGCCTGCTTATCCTCAGCGGCTATCTGGGTAGCCAGTGGCTGCTTAAATCAGAAGCCCTGCAGGTGGCGGCCGAACAGTTTCCCCAATCGAAAGATCTTCATGCACTGCCGCAACCTTTCTCCCCCTTCTACTGGCAACTGATCAAGCGCCACCCAGAGCATTATCAAGTTGCCTATCTGAGCCTGACCGCTGAGCGGCAGGCAATCATCAAGGACTACCGGAGCGAGCGCAACCTGGAATGGAAAACCTATCAGCCGCCCGGCGATCAGACTCAGCAATCCTCAATGGTTCAAATCGCCTGGCAGCATGAGCGACTGCAGAAGTTCAGGGAGTTCGCCCATTTCCCGATCCTCTATCGATTGGACCGCTACCAGGATGAAACCTGCATATGGTTTACCGACCTGCGATACACCCTGCCCTATCTGACGCCACCCTTTCGCTATGGCATGTGCCATGACCAGCAGCAGTGGAAAATCTATCGGTTGAAACGCTTCACAACAGCTGAACGGCAGCCTCTCTAAGCCATTTCACGACCGGCGCGAGAATTCCGCTATATTTAGAGAGACATTTTGTCTGGATAGAGCAGACAGTTGATCAGTCTAAGGAACCACGGATCCATTCATTTTTCGTCATCCCTGGGAATAGCGGAATGATGGATTCATCAGAGGTTCCCTGATGATAAAGAAATTACCAAATAAATAGTGATTTGGAGGAGATCAGCATGAATCATGCGGTGATACACCACTATGATGACCGGCCGGTAACCATTGCAGAGGTCAAGGAGATCAGTTCGGAACAGCCCTGGAAGTGGCTCTCTGCAGGCTGGCAGGACATCAAAACCGCTCCGCTTAAAAGTCTTTCCTACGGCCTGGCTCTGACAGTCGTCAGTTATCTTCTGATGCTGCTGATCATTACCAATGAGTCCTATTTCCTATTGCCCCAGTTACTGGCAGGTTTTTTCCTGGTAGCCCCCCTATTGGGCATAGGCTTGTATGCGATCAGCCGACAGATTGAATCGGGCAAGCCCCCGTCATTCCAGCAGGCAGCCCAATCGATCAAAGACAACTATTTCAATATCTTCAGTATGGGCCTGATTCTGGTGGTGGCGCTGATTGCCTGGGTAACCCTGGCCCATCTGATCATCGCACTGACCTTCACCGGCATCACCCCAGCCACCTGGCAGGGTTTTCTGGTCACCCTGTTCGGCACCTGGAATGGCTTTCAGCTATTGGTTGCCGGAACCGTCAGCGGCGCCGTCATCGCATTCATGATCTTCAGTATCAGTGCGATCAGCGTACCCATGCTACTCGATCGCAACTGCAATGCCTTTGATGCGATCCAGACCAGTTGGAGTGCAATGCGTCACAACCGCATGCAGCTACTGCTGTGGGGAGGCATTCTGGTTACCATCATCATTGCCGGATTCCTGACACTGTTCGTCGGCCTGATCATCGGTTTTCCACTGGCCGCCCATGCCACATGGCATGCCTACAGAGACTTGGTAGTGAAAGAGACTTCGGCCTAATCGCCAGTACCTAAAAACAAGCTCAGTGTGAAACAGGGTACGATCCCGCTACAGAGGTAGAAGGGGCGTACCCTGATCACCGGTTACCGGCAGATATCAGACACCTGTAACGTCATGCAGTTTTCCGGTTTTACAGTCATAAAGGTAACCATGCACCGGAATATCGTCAGGCACCAGTGGGTGATGTTTAATGCGCTGAACATCTTCGATGACACTCTTCTTGATATCAGAGATGGTCAACCAATTGATGTAACGTCCTTCGGTCGACCCTGGCCCCTTACCCGTGTCATGCCAACCTGTCTCATCGACTTTGGCGGTTTCCAGGCTGCTCGACAGCAGGTCTGCCATGATCTCGTTACTGAAGGTCTCCATGCCACAATCGGTATGGTGAATCACAAACCATTCATGAGTGCCCAGTAACTTATGAGAGATCACCAGGGAACGGATCGCATCGTCACTGGCCCGCCCACCCGCATTACGGATCACATGGGCGTCGCCTTCTGACAGGCCGGCGAATTTTGCAGGATCCAGTCTGGCATCCATACAGGTCAAAATGGCAAAGCGGCGCCCCGGGGGCATGGGTAGCTTTGCTCGATCTCCAAAGTCCGCGGCATAACCCTTGTTCGCCGCCAATACTTCATCATTTATCCGACTCATGACTTCCCTCCTTATATTGTTCTTACAATGCAAAAGGGGCAGCACTCCATGCCGGATCAAAGCTTCAGGAACCTCTGAGTAGTTCGCATTTGTCATCCCGACGAATGCCCGCTGCTGTGCGGAATAGATTCAGATGATTTAGAACGCGGCTCTGCCGGTGTAGATAGTGAAACTCATTTTGGCCGCGAATGGACGCCAATCACCGCGAATACTCGCCAACAACTCAGCAGAACCTGATGATTGAGTTCCTCATCACCCCGGCAATTGTCGGATTGACCAAATAATTAAGGTTCCTTAAAAGCATCCTGTCGGTTAGACAGTTGTAAGACAAGAAGATTATCGGCTATTCACAGACAAGCTGTGGGGGTAAAAAGCATTCAAAAGTGGATCCAGGACAAACAGAGCGATCCTTTATAAACAGCACACCTCAATCAACCTCTACGGCAACCCCAACAAGCTGAATCCTTCGAAGATCAGAAACAGGGCTAATACACACAACAGCACACCCAGGGAGCGGATTGTGGTGATATAGAGCGAACCACTTAACAACTGCTTCGATTTGCCTACCGCAATGGCCAATACAATTTTCGAGCCAACCAGAAGGCTATAAAAACTGAACATGAAGATATAGGGCGCAACACCACCGGAATCCATAGCCTTAATGACGATCGGACCGCCAACGCTAAACCAGAACAGGTAGGGATGGGGACTCAAACTGTTGGCCAGGATTCCCTTTAAAAGGGATCTGGACTGTCTCGCTTGCAGATCCAGTTCTACCCCTGTTGTCTGAAAATTTTGATAACCGAGATAGAAAACAAAACAGCCTCCAGCCAGTGAGATCAGACCCAGTACCGGCTGCATGGTAGACAACTCATTGACGATCAACAACATCACGAGAATGATCGGCAGGTCGGTGATGAGTGGTGCAAGCGCAACCCGGATACCCGAGCCAATATTGTGCTGCAGTGTCTCAGAGATCACCAAGGTCAACAATGGCCCTGGCGCCAACCCGGCGGAAACCCCCAGAATCAAACCGGTGGTTAAACTGGTAAACATGGCTTATTGATTGACACGGATTGAATCGGCTCCCGCTGCTTCAGATACCATTTTTCTCTGCCCACTGCTTGAGTTGTTCCAACACATCCAGTGAAGAACGACCGAATTCAGTAATTTCATAAGCAACGGCAACCGGCCTGGTGCTGAGCACCTCTCGCTTGACCAGGCCGATCTCCTCCATCTCCTTGAGTCGTTGATTGACGATCTTTTTACTCGCACCACCCAGCTGACGAACAAGATCGTTGAATCGCACCGGACCTTGCTGAAGGTGCCAAAGAATCGATCCTTTCCACTTACCGCCGATAATGCGCATGCCGCGCTCGATAGGGCAGGGTTCGGTACAGGCGTCAGCAACCCGTTTGCGTCCAGCGACATCGATCTGAATCTGAGCCTTCATTTCTCCTCCAGGTTACTAAAAGTATACTGGTTGACGAAGTATACCTAAGATAACAGAATAGCGACAAGCCGAAAATCGAAGGGGTCAAACCGATGAAAAACATCCTGATCATCAATACCCATGAGCCCTACCCTATCTCGCCGGGAAAGCTCAATAACAGACTGGTTGAACGGGCCGTCCGTCAACTCACGGAAAAGGGCTTTGAGGTCCGAACCACCTCGATGAAAGAGGCGTTCGATAATAAAGACCAATATCTCTTTCAAGGCAAATCGGTAGACGATCTGTTCTTTCCCATGCATATAAATTTCCGCTTTTTTGGCATGGAGGCGACGCAGACTTTTGTCTGCCATGATGTGATGAAAAATCCCGATGTCGAAAACGACTTGAAACGTTTCGATACCCACTTGAATTAACACTTCCAGGTAACTGACCATGCAATACAGGGTTCAATGTGATTGTGGCAATGTGGCGCTCAGTATGACCGGTGAACCCAGGGTTCACGCCTTTTGTCATTGCGAGGATTGTCGGAAGTTGCTCGATGTGCCCTACCACTCCATTGTTGCCTGGAGTGCGGAGCAGGTGAGTATCACTTCCGGTGAAGATCGGGTCACCGAATACAAATATCCGACGTTGGAGATGACCCGCGTATTCTGCAATCGATGCGGAGAAGTGCTCTACAACACCAATGCGATGGGATGGAAACTGGTTTCCCAGTTGCTGATCAGTAAATGCAACAATGGTGTACTCCCGCGGGAACTGCACTCGAATGCGCACTATTTCTATGATCGACGAATTGTGGATATCGACGATCAGATTCCCAAACCGCAGTGAGACAGCATCGGCACCGATAAACCGTGATAACAATGAGAAACGATCGATGGCCCTAAATTCTGCAAACAGGATTCTGATACTGCTCGCCCACCCATCCCTCGATCGCTCTGAGGTCAATCGACCGTTGGCTGAAGCGGCTGCAGGCATCGAGGGCATTATCCTGGTCGACCTGTATGCAGAATACCCGGATTTTCAGATCGACATCGATCGGGAGCAGCAGCGGTTGCTCGACCATGATGTGATCGTCTTTCAACACCCTCTCTACTGGTACTCCACCCCAGCCATTCTCAAAGAGTGGCAGGATCTTGTACTGGAGCATGACTTCGCTTACGGCTCAAAGGGTACGGCACTGCATGGCAAGCTGTTTCTCAATGTGCTCTCCGCCGGCGGCGCTGAAGCCGCTTATCGGGCAGAGGGGTACAATCACTTCACGATTCGAGAGTTACTCCAGCCAATGGAACAGATGGCCTCCCTTTGTGGCATGAGATACCTGCCGCCATTTGCCCTGTTTGGCGCTCGTACTGCCGTTGATGAAGGGCGTATCGAACACCATATCGGCGATTGGATTGAACTCCTCAAGGCCTTGCGTGACCAGAAGCTCGATATTGAGCGTGCGCAAAACCTGCCGAGACTCAATAGCGATCTCGACCATCTCATCAAGGAGACCTGACTGATGGGCGGACTTCTGTTTCAGGCCTTTATCTATCTCTGTGCGGCTGTCATTGCTGTCCCCATTGCCAAACGACTGGGATTGGGATCGGTGCTTGGCTACCTGCTGGCGGGTATCGTCATCGGTCCTGTAATCGGCCTGGTCGGTTCGGAAACCCAGACCATACAGCACTTCGCCGAGTTCGGTGTGGTGATGATGCTGTTTCTGGTCGGTCTTGAGCTGCAACCGAGCATGTTGTGGGAGATGCGCAGTCGTCTGATCGGCCTTGGCGGACTGCAGGTCGGCATTACCACGGCATTGATTAGTGCAGCTGCCCTGATGATGGGACTCTACTGGACAGTGGCCTTGACCATTGGTCTGATCTTCTCCCTCTCATCCACCGCCATCGTTTTACAGACACTCAATGAAAAGGGACTGACCAAAACTGAGGGAGGCCGAGCCGGCTTTTCAGTTCTGCTGTTTCAGGATATTGCTGTGATACCGATGCTGGCGCTGATTCCCCTGCTCGCACTGCCCGATCTGGTTGCTGGCGGCGGCGAGTCTCTGACCACCGCCGCCGACTCCCATAGCGATGCGGGACACCACCATGAGATGAGTCTGGTGGAGGGCCTACCCGGCTGGGCCCATGCGCTGGTGGTGCTTGGCGCCATCGCGAGTGTACTGCTTGGCGGTCACTTCCTGTCGCGACCGATGTTCCGCTTTATAGCCGAATCGAGATTGCGTGAGATTTTCACCGCCAGTGCCCTGATGCTGGTGATCGGTATTGCACTGCTGATGACGCTGGTGGACCTCTCCCCGGCCCTCGGCACCTTCCTCGCCGGCGTGGTACTGGCCAACAGCGAATTCCGCCATGAACTCGAATCCGATATCGAACCCTTTAAGGGGCTGCTGCTTGGGCTGTTTTTCATCACAGTAGGAGCCGGTATCGATTTCAATATACTGTTCAACGACACTCTTACCATACTCAGCCTGACAGTCGGTGTGATTGCTATAAAAGGATTGGTTCTGTATGGACTGGCCCGGGCTTTCCGACTCACCACAACGGATGGCTGGCTACTCACCCTGGGACTTGCCCAGGCGGGTGAATTCGGCTTTGTACTACTCAGTTTCAGCCTGCAGAATCAGGTATTGCCGGCGGAGCTAGCCTCCACACTCTCGCTGGTGGTTGCCCTGTCGATGCTACTCACTCCGGTTCTGTTCATTCTCTATGACAAGTTGATCCTGAACCGACAGCCGGAATCGGACGAGCACCGAGCGGATAGCATCGATGAGACCGGCTCAGTCATCATCGCAGGTAATGGACGTTTCGGTCAGATCGTTAACCGCCTTCTTGTTGCCAGCGGGATTCAGACGACAGTACTCGACCATCAGGCGGATATCATCAGTATGCTCAGCAAGGTTGGTGTAAAAAGTTACTATGGGGACGCCGCCCGGCCTGAGTTGCTCCATGCAGCTGGCATTGAATCGGCAAAAGCGGTGGTGATCGCCATCGATGACCGCAGCCGTGCTCTTGAGATGGTCGAGCATATACGACGCCACTACCCCGAAGTAAAAATTCTCGCCCGGGCATTTGATGTCAATCACCTCTATCTGTTGAACAAAGCCGGTGTGGATATTGCCGTACGGGAGGTCTTCGACAGTTCACTGGAACTTGGCAAAGCGACGCTTAGAGCTGTCGGCGTACATCCTTTCAAAGTGGAAAAGATGTCGATGGCATTTCGTAAACACGATGAAGACGGTATGAATACACTCTATGAGCTGTGGGATGAGAACACCGAAATGGCAAGCAACAAAGCCTACTTAGCCCGAGCCAGAGAGCTTGGCGAGACATTAAAGGAGATGATGGAGACAGATCGTATGCAACTGCATGACCGATCCGAGCGAGGCTGGACGCCACCGCCCAAGAACTACACCAAGGATATGGGAGCCTGAATTGCTTTCAAGCTTGATAATCCCTTGAGCTATCCTGAAATCCAACCCAGACCTTAAACCGTGTGGAAGCTTGCATAGTTGGCGGAGAGGGAGGGATTTGAACCCTCGGACCCCGTGAGGGATCACCTGATTTCGAGTCAGGCCCGTTCGGCCGCTCCGGCACCTCTCCGAGATGAGAATAGGGGCGTTAACCCTCTATCGGCAGCTGAATCCATTAAATTCTACCTATAAACCCAGTTAATTGCCTAAAATCAATGCCAAGACCCGAGAATTAGATTACCAATGGTATTCTGAATCCATAGCCGATCGATTATATTTTGTACAACACCCACGAAACCAAGCACCCAGAGACTATGCCATACCCCAATATCCGTGTTAAACATGGGGCACAAATGGATCCCAAGACATTTCTTATTGTCATAACTAAAAGTAATCGATAGATCCTGACATAGATGCCGCTTCCCTCAACGACCAAACTAGCCGCTTATCTGCTACTGGCTCTTTCTCTACTGATCGGCAGTTGCAGCATCCCTCCGCCGCTGGTCGAGCGCATCAAGGCGTCCGGAGAGCTGCGGGTGGCCACACGCAACAGCGGTACAACCCTCTATGAAGGGTCTGAAGGCTTGACCGGACTGGAGTATGACCTGGTCCAGCTCTTTGCCGAGCAATTGGGTGTCAAACCCCATTTCATCATCCCTGAGGGATTCGATGAACTGTTACCCACCGTCATCAATGGGGATGCTCACCTGGCGGCTGCAGGATTGACCGTCACCCCGGAGCGGGAATCGATTATCCGTTTCGGCCCCGCCTATCAGGAGATCACCCAGCAGGTCATCTATCGGGGCGGGACCAACCGTCCGCGCAAGATCGAAGACCTGCTGGACAAGGATCTGCACATACTGGCAGGCAGCAGTCATGAGGAAGAGCTGTTGCGATTACAAAAGGACTACCCGGTATTGAGATGGACCAGCCATGACAATCTGGAGAGTGCCGAGCTGATGCAGATGGTGGAGGATAAAAAGATCGACTTTACCATTGCGGATTCCAATGAGTTTGCCGTAACCCGGCGTTTCATGCCCCATATCAAGGTTGGCTTCGATCTCACTGAACCTCAACCCCTGGCGTGGGCCATGGCTCATGCGGAAGATGCCAGCCTCTACCAGGCAATGGAGGTCTTTTTCAAGCGTATCCGGGAAGACGGCACTCTCCCACAACTCATTGAGCGCCACTACGGTCATATCGGGCGTCTCAACTTTGTCGAACTTCGCACCTTTCTGCGTCATCTGAAAAACCGGCTCCCCAAATATCGAGCTTTTTTTGAACAAGCGGCAGAAATGGTCGGTATGGACTGGCGTTTGCTGGCAGCCATCGGCTATCAGGAATCTCACTGGAATCCGAAGGCAAAATCTCCCACCGGTGTTCGCGGCATCATGATGCTGACCCTGGCTACCGCCAAGCATATGAAAATAGAGAGTCGTCTCGATCCTCAACAGAGCATAACCGGCGGGGCGAAATATCTGCAGTTCATCAAGCGCAGACTGCCAGAGCGCATTCAGGAGCCGGACCGGCTCTGGCTGACACTGGCCGGTTACAACGTGGGATTCGGCCATCTGGAAGATGCCCGCATACTCACAGAACAGCTTGGCGGTGATCCTGACAAATGGGTGGAAGTGAAGAAACACCTACCCAAGCTGAGCCTCAAGAAATGGTATAAGAATCTGAAAAGAGGCTATGCCCGAGGTAAGGAGCCGGTTAACTACGTTGACAACATCAGGGCCTACTATGAGTTGCTGAAATGGCAGCTACGCAAGATCGAGGCAACCGAGAAAGCCGAGTCGGAGAACGATGCCAGCCATGTCCTGTCGATTACGCCGGATGCCCTGTAGGTGAATCAGCGCTTTTGTCCATTCGCTCGAGCCAACCCCGCCAAGCATGGTGCAGCTGATCTGAAACGGCCGCGACTGCCGGTTGCTTTTCCAGGCTGAGACTGACTTCCGGGGCGGAAAAAACGCCACCCGCTTCCGCAAATATCAAGCGCCCGGCCGCATAGTCCCAGAGCGACTGCCCACCGTGGTGATAGATCTGCCCACGAGCGGCGGCCAGCCAACACCAATCCAGCGCCACAGAGCCGAGACTTCTTTGTGAACGGAACGGGGGCTTAACAGCCAGAGCTGTGGCCAGCGCCGGCGAGAGCCGCTTGAAATCGACCACCGCGATACACTCCTCCAGGGTAGATTGAGATGGGATCAGCTCTAGCCTTGAACCGTTCAACCAAGCCCCTTCACCCTGCTCCGCACTAAAACATTCATCCCGTACAGGATCATAGACAACCCCCTGGGTGACCTGTCCGGATTGCACCAAAGCAAGTGAGACACTGAAGTGAGGAAATCCAGCGGCAAAGTTGGCAGTGCCATCCAAGGGATCGAGCACCCACAGACCGGCCTCGCTATTGCTCAACAACTGGTGATGCTGTGCTGGCGTCATCTCTTCGCCAAGCAGCGGGATAGCCGGCCATTGCTGTCTCAAGGCGTCCGTCAGCCACTGCTGACAGCCAAGGTCCGCCTGGGTAATGATAGTCCCATCCGATTTCTTTTGCGGATTGGTTTTTTGGAATCTCGGCTTGACCTCATTGAGTGCAGCCTGTTTTACCAGATTGGTCAATTGTTCGAGTTGTGGATTTACCATCTAGGATCTGCTTAGGTTAGTAGTCTCGTAGGCGGAGGGAGTACCTGTTGCATTGACTCAACACAGTCTCACCTTTTGTAACATGTGTTATGCATTGTAGAGTGTAAATAGACCAATTCCGATAAATCCCACGCCAGCAACGTAGTGTAGGTATTTTTCATTGATATACTCTGAAAGCAGACTGCCGGCAAGCACGCCCAATGCAGATGCGACTACCAATGCCGCCGACGCAGCAAAAAAGACTGTGTATTTACTGACAGCTTTGTCTGTTGCAAAAAGCATGGTGGCTAATTGTGTTTTATCACCCAACTCGGCTATAAAAACAGCAGCAAATATTGTTAGAAATACCTTTATATCCATACAACCACACTGATCTCATTGACAAACAACTGTCGATAACAGCAAACAGATGTCGATGAATGCCTGAACCAATTACAACCAGTCCGTCAACTGCAAGCCGAACCCCAGACGGTGACTCTTGGCATTGAAGTCGATCAGGCTCTCACCATAGCCATTGAAGTATTGTAAGTAACCGCGCCATCTGCCATAGAGCGGGAAACTCCAGTCAAGCTTAATGGTATCCCTGTTGTCGCCATCGAATAGGTTTCTTAACATCAAGCTGAAAGTCTGCTGGCGTCTTTTGTATAAACCGTGGATCTCATATCGCCCCAGATAGTCGTCGATATGGGGATTATCGTCGTTGTCCTCAGGAATTCGATACCAGGACTTGAGGCCCAATAGGAAGTTTCGCTTCTCAAACAGTAAATCCGCATAGAGACGATTCCAGCTGCGTGACAGGAACCCACCCTGTCCATTGGATTGGTGTACCACACCAAACTGCATCAGTGCATTGCGCCATCCGTCCAACTGCCAATCGTCAGGCCACATATCCGGCACAACCAGAAATAGCTCAGGCTCATGGTTGGTCTCCCGAAAGGGGGATGAAATATCCCGATTGTAAGCCTGCCAGAAAGAGAGATTGGTATAGGCTGCATAGAGATCCACGTCACTGCCAAACAAACCCTCGACCACCGGCATTTTGTAACTGAGCTGAAACTTCATCTCCCAGCGGTCAAAATCCGACTCAGGTATGTTGTACACTTGAAAATTCGGCTCTGCATTATAGGATGCCAACAGCACGTAGTTCTGTTTATGCGGGGAGATTACAAACGGATTTTGACGGGTTGCCTTTTCAGCATCGCGTCGATTGGCAACCAGTGAACCGATATCCGGCTGTTCTGGCTCGACGGCCTCCTTCATCTCTACCTTAGCCGCCGGCTGCTCAGCTAAATTCACCTCGCATTGCGCCTTGATATCCGCAACCGTTTGGGTGGGTGCCGCCGTATCCAGCCGCTGCAACAGACAGCGCTGATACTCGGTCATAGGCTCCGCTGATAATGAGACTGAGAGAGATACCAAGATCAATAGACAAGTGAGTTTGCTTGGCCTGACTGAGGCAACAGAGATATCGATCAATTTCATGCTTTTGATTTAATGCGTTTGCGCCTGAAAAAGTCCTGCAACAGCGTGGCACTCTGTTCCATCATCAAACCGCCTTCCACTTCGACATGGTGATTGAATCGACCATCCGTGGGTAAAAGGTCGAAGACACTGCCGGCCGCACCACCTTTTGGATCTTTCGCCGCATAGACCACCCGTTTGACCCTGGCATGGACAATCGCTCCGGCACACATCGGGCAGGGCTCAAGGGTGACATACAAGGTGCTACCTGGGAGGCGATAGTTCTGCTCTTTTTCTGCAGCATCCCGCAAAGCCACGATCTCGGCATGAGCGGTAGGATCGCAACCACCAATGGGCCGATTCCAGCCTTCGCCAACCAATCTGCCCTCTCTGACCACCACAGCACCAACCGGTACTTCACCCTGTTGTTCAGCCAACTCAGCTAACTTCAGGGCATGCTGCATGAAAAACTCATCATGCTCGTATTCTGCTGACATGAATATTAAGTCTTGTACTAAATCAGGTTGAAAATGGTGCTAGGAAGCTCCATTCTGAGGTTTATAGTCAGACATCCATAGGGGTCATTCCTGCAAATAGTATCACTTTAAGTAGTGTTAGCCACAGAATAATACGTGAATTTAATTCACACGGCTATTGAAGAGCTAAAAAACATACCAAACCGTCCATTGATAGGCCGAGTTTGTAGAATCTTGATTTCCGAGGTGTCCAATGGTTCTTTTAGCTCTTCTATTTCGCCAACCAAATCCTATACTTGATTAACCGGACGACGCTGTAGGTCGCCGGGTTAGCAATCTTGATTCGTATTGATATTGTCAAATCGATGGCAGGGACTCTAGATCACCGAACGATAGCCTTTTATATACTGTTGCAAACAACATCCGTGCGGGGTGAAATATAGCCTGTAGCCACGGACTATAGAGTTTTTCCACCCAGGGAAGAAGTAAACTTCAAAGACTGGATTTACTACCTGATGAGAAAGAATACCATTATTGTCCTTAGCTTGATCGTGATTTCGATCATCTCAGTCTACATCATCAATCAATCGGCACTCACTCCCCAGCAATCCGCCCCCCGAAAAGAGTTACTTGTCTACTGCGGCATCACGATGATCCAACCGATGTCGGAAATTGCCGCAATTTTGGAAGAACAGGAGAATATTAAGATTTCAATCATTAAGGGTGGCTCTGGTAATCTACTCAGGTCGATCAAGTTCAATCGCCTTGGGGACCTCTACCTACCAGGTTCTGAGTCCTATATCCTGCAAGCCAAGGAGGAGGCGTTGATTGTAGAATCGGCACATATCGGCTACAACAAAGCGGCAATCATGGTCCAGGAGGGTAACCCGAAAAATATCCCAGCCGGAGTGACGGCCCTGCTGGATCCGGAGTTATACATTGTGATCGGTAACCCTGATACAGGAAGCATCGGCAAAGAGACAAAAAAAATACTCACAGCCGCCGGTATTTTCAGTGATGCCATGCAAAATGCACGAGAATTGACCACCGATTCCAAACGCCTGATTGAAGTGCTCAAAAAGGGTGAAGCTGATCTGGTGGTCAACTGGTATGCAACGGCGACATGGCCAGAAAACGCCGAGCATATAGATGCACTCCCGATCGAAGAGAGATTTGCGACCAAAAAAAAGCTGATACTGGGACTACTGAAAACTTCAAAACATCCGAAATTAGCAAAAAAATTCATGGACTACGCGTCGTCAGACAAAGGTCGAACCATTTTTGAGCGTTACGGCCTCTACACAGTCGATTAAATTATCAGAATGCTGCAACTAACCGAACACCCGATACAACGGCAGATCATTGGACTGGCGCTTTCCATTTTGGCCATTGTCGTGGTGTTGGTTGCTATTCACACCGGCTTTCGAAGCAAAGCCAGTCAAATTGAAGACCAGCTCGACAACCAAAAAGCAAAGCAAGAGATCGGGCTCTCGATTTTTCAACGATTGTTTTCGGCTAAGGCCTCGATTTTCAAGCTCAGTATGCTGGACAACCGCCTCGAGCTGGAAATCGTAAAAAAGCGCTTTGACGACAATCTGATGATTATCAAAGAAGGGCTCTCAATACTGCACAACGGCGGTGTTTTCAAAGACGAAATTGCAACCAATATTCCTGGCCAAAACACAATGAATCTGGTTGCCAGCTACCACCTGCCTGAAACAGAAGGCTACGTATTGGAGGTACTCGAACTAAGTCCGGCGATTCATAATCTAGATGAACAAGCAGAACTTCTTTACCAGTTGATAAAGGCAAGAATTGAGCTCACCTCCAGCCAGCCCGGTGATCTACAGGTGCGTATCCTCAATTTGATGAAGACCATCGATACCGTGTTGCAACGCACTCAAGAAAATGCCGCCAGGGTTCTGTACGATAGCCAAGATAAAATTTCACGTCTCTCAATTGAATATAAGGACAATGAGAACCTATATGACAGCTATCGTATACCGGTCGTAATCATCGCACTCGGTCTGTCTGCCTACTTACTACTTGTCACCCTAACCAGGGTTGGCAAGGTCATTGAAAACCGCAAGCAGGCTGAAGATAAGCTGCAACTACTTCTCGATACCACGGTAGAGGGTATTTTCGGGGTCGACAGCCAAGGAATCACCACCTTCGTCAATCCATCCGCTTCGCGCATGCTCGGCTATAAGCCGGAAGAGCTGATCAACCAAGAGAACCATCAATTAATACACCATACTCATGCAGACGGATCACCCTACCCCGCGTCCGAATGTTGTATGTTGAAAGTACTAGAAGGTGGCTCGGTAAATACTGTCGACAATGAACTGTTCTGGCGCAAAGATGGTAGCTCATTCCCGGTAGAGTACTCCAGCAAACCGATTTACCGTAAAGGTGAAATAGTTGGTGCCGTTGTGAATTTCCGTGACATCAGTGAAAGAAAACATGCAGAAAAGCGGATTCGCACCCTATTGCAAGCCATCGAGCAGAGTCCCGTTTCGGTTGTTATGACAGATACCAATGGTGACATAGAGTATGTCAACAAAGCTTTTGAGATCACAACCGGCTATGAAGCCAACGAGGTACTGGGCAAAAACCCGAGAATCCTTAAATCGGAGAACACGCCAGCAGAGTACTTCAAGGAGTTATGGCAGGCAATTATCTCGGGGCAGTCTTGGCGAGGTGAGCTGCAGAACCGCAAAAAGGACGGCAATCTTTTCTGGGAGCGTGCCTACATAGCGCCAGTAGTGGATGAAACGGGTTCAACCAGCCACTATCTGGCTGTCAAAGAGGATATCACGCTGCAAAAGCAGCAGGAAAAAAAGATACTGCATCAAGCCAATTATGACAGCCTCACAAATCTACCCAACCGTTTCCTAACCCTTGACCGACTCTCACAGATCATTAAGGAAGCACAACGAAACCAGCACATGGCGGCAGTACTTTTTCTCGACCTGGATGACTTTAAGAAAGTCAATGACTCCATGAGCCATGAGGCAGGTGACAAACTACTGATCCAGGCAGCCAAGCGATTAAAGGATTCTGTTCGCATTGATGATACGGTCAGCCGTCTTGGCGGCGACGAGTTCATCATCCTGCTGGGTAGCCTACACGGCGAGAAAGAGGTGCTGCCCATTGCAGAAAAAATACTCAATTGTTTTAAACCGCCCTTTCTCTTGGACGGTCGCGAACTGATTCTCACCGCCAGTATAGGCATCGCAATATATCCCAGCGACGGAGACAATCCGGCAGAGCTTCTACGCAATGCAGATACCGCCATGTATCAGTCTAAAGAACAGGGGCGCAATACCTTTAACTTCTTCACACATGAGATGAATCAAGGCATCTCCAGGCGTTTGCAAGTTGAAGAGCAGCTGCACGGGGCACTTGAGAGAAACGAATTCCAACTCTACTATCAACCCATACTGGATATTGCCAAGCGCGAGATCATCGGCGCTGAATCTCTGCTGCGTTGGAACAACCCTGTCCTGGGTGAAGTCAGGCCTGACGAGTTCATTCCGATCACTGAGCAGACCGGTCAGATCATACCGTTAGGCCTGTTTGTCATTGAACAAGCTCTCTGTAAGACATCACAATGGCAAAATCGATTGGATCAACCTTTTAAAGTTGCCATCAATATCTCTCCGAGACAGTTCAGGGATCCTAACCTCACAAAACAGATCAAAGCGGCGTTAGCTCAGTGCAACATGCCCAGCCATTCTGTTGTGCTGGAGATCACTGAAGGCGTTTTGATGAGCGGCCACACCTATATCGATGACGCCTTGACAGAGCTGAATGAACTCGGCGTGATCATCACCATGGATGACTTTGGAACCGGATACTCATCTTTGAGCTACCTGCGCAAATACCCATTTGGCAACCTGAAGATCGATCGAAGCTTCATCAATGACATCACCATCGACCCAGCAGACAGAGAGCTGGTAAACGCCACCATCGCCATGGCCCATGGACTTGGAATCACTGTGGTCGCAGAGGGCGTAGAGACAGAAGAGCAACTTGAATACCTTGAGCGGCAAGATTGTGACATGGCACAGGGATATCTCTTCAGTAAACCCATCTCCGCTGCACAGATGGACCGTCTGTTAACTGATAAGCAGAAACTTACAATTGCCTGACTGGCAAGAAAAATAGACAAACTTCACAAAATACAGCCCCGCAGACCAATCCATCCAGCTATGCTGTAGGTACTATTTCGTCGCCGGGTTAATATAAATCTGTTTTCGGTGATTATAATACACTCTAAGGTAGATTAGACTTAAGGAACCTCAGATTACACCACTTTGCCTCTTCCTGGCGAATACCGGAGTAATCGTGTATTCAGAGCGTCCTAATCTGAGCTATAGGAATAGGCACTAAACGGAAAATGGAGCACTTGCATGGCAGAGAAAAACTGTTCTGGCATTATCGACACCGTATTGACTTCAAGTATCTCCGAGAGCGATCAAACAGTGATGGTGGCCTCATCGTCTGGTTTCCCGATACTGGATGCAGGTGACTGGTTCTGGGCAAGAATTCTCCGATTGAATGACGGCGTAGATGAGTTTGTTAAAGTCACCAATATCACAGGCACTACCTGGAGCATAGAGCGCGCTCCCACAGCCTACGCCTTCAACGCTGGCGACCAAATCACACTCTGCAAGGGTGATGCGGGCAAGATTGGCGTACTGGGTGCGTCAGAGATTGTCTTTCCCTGGTTCGATACCTGGTCATCCCTGGCACAACGCGCTTTCAATGCTGAAGGTATTAACGTGGATATACGCCACAGTGGATCTGGTGCACTGACCCATTTCAAGGCATTGAACGACATCGACCCGGAAACTGGCAAGAGCTATGTGGAAATAACCAATTCCATGGATCTTGACATCATCGTGGTTGAGCTGGGAATCACTGACGCCCTACTGAATATTGACAACAGAACAGATTCACAACTCATCTCAGATGCGCAGGCACTCTACGCCGCACTGCGTACAGGCAGCCCGGAAGCTGTAATCGTCTACTCCAGGCAAATACCCTACGATGAAGCCCAGCACGGTAACAAACCTGAAACGGATATCAAGAAGAAGTATTGCATTCCCTTTCTACAATCCACAAGCACCATGCCAGGTGAAACTGGATTGTATACCTCCGAAAGCACCGAACTGGAAAAGATAATTGATCCAGTAATGCAGGATAGATTGAGAGCGTGGAAAGCCTTGGATGCAGAGTGTCAGAATCTTGCCGACGTGGTCGTGCACACCGATTATTTCAGACCTGCCCGTCTTGGCTTGCTATCCCATGATCGCCTGCACCTATCCTCGCTCGGGCATTTTTTCTTCTTGAGTGATATGTGGAAGGTCTTCAAATCGGATTCAACCCTTGCATCACGTATTCCTCAGCTGGATGAGATAAGGAATCTTGGTAACTTCACCGATCTCTCAGTCACCTGGAACAGTGCGGTAAAACCGGATGCTATTGGCGATGGGTATCTCATAGATCCTGAATGGCTTGACGGTTTTGAGTACCCGATGTGGCTCAACGTCAGGGACTATGCCCATGTTGCCAGCTACCCGGAATATTGGAGCAACCAGCAGCGACCCGCCATATCCATCTCAGACAGAGTGGTACGTAAGAACGGAGAGGTGTTTGTGGTGATGATCAGCAATGTCTGGCCAAATCAACCGGTGTCATCAAAACTCTGGTCGGCGAGCGGCAATGAACCCTCTTTTTTTGATGAATACACACCAGCCAAAACAACCTCAGGAACAGGAGATATGCTGGAGGCCTATAGCCCTCCATCTGCCATCGTACCGCCAGGCGACTACTTCATTAAATATAGAATTGGACCTGATGTTTTCGGTCCCTTTCCGATTGCAATTCATGACAACTACCCCTGGGAGTAGACACCTCCAATTGACAGGTAAGGGTTCGCAAAATCTCTCATCTGACGCTGTCATTAACCGGTCAACCCAATAGTTTACTTTCAGCCGCCGTGAGCCTACCTGCTGCATGTTTCGATAACGCAATCTGCAGGCAGGCGCACTTCGGCCTGTCCTTTAAAATCTATCTGTTAGCGGGTTTGCACCCGCAGTGGCGCTTGCCCAATTTATTTCGGAACTTATCGTACTTGGAACTTCGTGCTTTTTTGCAGTGGCACTTTTTCGGCACAGGAAACAGATGGATATCATTGCCCAGATCGAACGCATAACCTGGCGTAATATTCAATCGCCTGATGACAAGCTCTGGCGCCAACTCATAACTGGGTGTAGCGTCCAACCAGGCTGCCCAGTCATAATCACCACCTGCACCATCATTGAACTGCATCAGACCATGGTCTTCCAAGATCTCCAGCTCCTCTGTATAGAACTGCCGATCACCAGGGGTCTGGTTCAACCAAATATTAAGACGCCCGTTTGCGCCGGCAAAGACCCCTAAACCCTCCACCTCAACAAGATAGGTATAGATCGGGAAATAGCCCACAGCATCAAACCAGGTTGCATAATCCGGTGGTACACCAATTGATTCAACCATCGTATCTTCCAGATACATACTGACTCTGATACACCGTTTTTCCCCATCGATACCAACAACCTGGCCCTGCCCGACATACTCTACAGGCGCTGCGGAAACCGCCAGGGAGGTCATGGTAAAGAGACAAAACACAACGGACTTGAATAGCACTTCCAGTTTTTTCATTTGCTTCTCCTCTTCCACTGAATGAGTCAAATAGCCGCCCATACTATCGAACCTTCAACGAGCCGCTTGTTATCCGGCGAATTCTCACATCCCCCAAGCAGAGAAACCACCTGATATATACCTTATTGACGAGCAGCTCAAACCACGAATCACTATTCACATACGATTTGTTAATTTTTCACTTGCATTAGTGCCTGTTTATATTATCAACCCGCATGTTTCATGGCTTCCAGAAGAGACCAACAACCCCCTGCAACGGCGGGTTAATCTAAACTTGAACACCCTTTCCTGCTAATCTTCTGACTTGAACTTACTTAAAACTCATCTTTGACCTTGAACAACGAGTTCACACCAGGGTCTGTTAGGGCCCGTTAACACGAATCACAAAAACCCGATTTATCCGGACAATGCCCATACCCTGTTGGATAAACATTTGCGATAACGGAGGAGTAACACAATGAATAAAACAACCAGTCGCCTTCTGCCAGCTATACTGATCGGTATTTTTGTGGCCAGCGAAACCTATGCCGCCACCGAATGGAATGTTTCCCTGTGGGGAAAACGCCGCGCCTTTACCGAAAATGTGGAAAAGCTGGCCGAATTGGTTGAAGCAAAGACCAACGGCGAGTTCAAACTGAATATCTCCTATGGCGGTCTTTCAAAATCCCGTGAAAACCTCGATGGCATCTCCATTGGTGCGTTCGAAATGGCCCAATTCTGCTCTTTCTATCACACCGCGAAGAATCCCAGCATTACAGTGACTGAACTGCCATTTTCCCGCACCCTTTCACTGACCAGGGTTTCTGAAATCTATACAGAAGTCTTTAAGCACCCGATTGTGAAAAAAGATCTGGCTCGCTGGAACGCCACGCTGCTGATGCCTACTCCACTGCCGCAATACAATATCGTCAGCAAGGGGGATGCCATTCAAGGACTGGCGGATTTCAAAGGATTACGGGTGCGAGGCCCAGGCGGTATCATGGGCGTGTTGGGTAAATTGGGAGCAGTCAAAACCGGCGTACCCTTCTCTGAAGTGCGTCAATCAATGGACTCAGGCGTGATCGATGCCGCCTCCTTTGCCCCCCATGCCCACCTGGCTACCAAATCCTACAAGGTGGGCAAATGGTACACAACCAATCTCAACCTCGGCTCAGCCAACTGCCCGGTAGTCGTCAATACCGACGCACTCAATAGTTTGAAGCCGGCACATCGTGAGGCGCTACTCGGCTCGGTGGATGAGGCATTAGCCTTCTATGTAAAGAACTATGAAGAGAATACAACCGGCAAATATCAGGCGGCCGTGGTGGATGAGGGGCTCACCAAGATCACCTTTACTCAAGCACAGACTGGAGAACTGAACAAACTGTCAGAATCGGTGAGAGCCGAGTGGATCGAAAAATATGCCGGTAAATTCGACTCGAAGGCACTCTTCGACTTCACCGCTAACCTGTTTGCCAAGTAACCGGGCTGAGGCTAACAACAATATAGGCCCGCTGTAGACAGCCTATATTGTTGCCGGGTTAACGATCTAGAGGTAGGCCATGTCCAATACAGCCACCGTTCTGCATGACGATTCACGATTGAGCCTGGCTGATCGTCTCTTCTTCAAACTTGAGTCGTTACTCAACCTGATTGGCGGCATTGTTATATTCCTACTGGTAATTCTCGCCACCATCAACGTCTTGGGTCGATGGCTGTTTTCCATGCCCATTGATGGCTATGTGGACTGGGTTGAACAGGCAATGGCTTTCATCGCCTTCCTTGGCATCGCCTACACCAAACGCCTGGGTGGGCACATCAGAATGGATATCCTGATCGGCCAGCTGCATGGTCGCCTGCTCTGGTTCGCCGAATTGATTTCAGTCGTATTGATGTTATTGGTCACCCTGGTACTGATCTATGGCTCCTACCTGCACTTCTGGCGCGCCTACGATATTGGTGACTCATCGCTGGATATCAACCTACCCACCTGGCCCGCCAAGCTGGTGGTACCCCTGGCATTGAGCGTTCTGGCATTGAGGCTGATCCTGCAGATCTGGGGCTATGCCAGAGCCTTCAAAGCGGGGGGGGAGCGGCCTGTTGCGGTACCGCTGATCGAGAACGCAGCTACCGTGGCCGCCAAGGAAGCTGAATCTGTAATGGGGAATATTGAAGGCGATAGGGATCGCTCATGAACCTGATCGAAACCATGGCCAACATGGACTCCATCAACATCGGCTTATGGGTGACCGGCGCGATGCTGTTTTTTGTAGTCATTGGTGTGCGGGTTGCTTTCGCGGCCGCCCTGGCCGGTTTTCTCGGTCTATTATGGATTTTCAGCGCCAAACTGGGATTTGAGAAAGGTTTCGGTGTGGCCGTCAAAATGGCTGGAACCATACCCCATTCGAAGGTCTCCACCCTGGCACTCTCTCTGATACCCACTTTTATCCTGATTGGTTTTCTTGCCTACCATGCCGGTCTGACCCGGGCCCTGTTCGAGGCGGCGAAACGCTGGCTTGGCTGGTTGCCCGGTGGCATGGGTGTCGCAACAGTTTTCTCCACGGCGGGTTTTGCCGC
>JAKSBX010000191.1 GCA_022360905.1 Chromatiales bacterium | reverse complement strand
GCCGGATCGAGCACCTGACGGGGTACGAACGGGGGCAGGAACCGATCGACCTGCTCCTGTTCCGGAATATCCATCCGCTCATAGGCATGGGTGAGTATGAAACCGTCGACACAGACCATCACCGGCATGCTCAAGGTCTCGGCGATACGAAAGGCCTGGATATGCAGATCCAGGGCCTCCTGGTTGGTCTCGGCAAACAGCTGAATCCAGCCCGCATCCCGCATCGACATGGAGTCGGACTGGTCGTTCCAGATATTGATCGGCGCGCCGATGGCCCGATTGCCGACCGTCATGACAATCGGCAGCCCCAGCCCGGAAGCGTTATAGACCGCTTCAGCCATATAGAGCAGACCCTGACTGGCGGTGGCGGTATAGGAGCGGGCGCCGGTGGCCGAGGAGCCGATTGCCACCGACAGGGCGGCAAACTCAGACTCCACATTGATGAACTCACAATCGGTCAGTGTGCCGCCTTTCACCATCGCACCCAGGTCCTCCACAATATGGGTCTGAGGGGTGATGGGATAGGCGCAGATCACCTCCGGGCGACAGCGGGCCACCGCCTGGGCTATACCCTGGGAACCTTCGATCTGTTTAAGCATTGGCCACCTCCTGTAAACCAGCTGTGCTGACCATTTCGTAGGCGACTTTGGCCGCGTTGATGTTGGCCTGACCAACCTTGCCCGGGAATTTGTTCTCGATCGCCTTCACCACGGAGTCGATCCTGATCACCCCGGTTACCGCCGCCAGGGCGCCAAGCAGTACCGCGTTGGGTACCGGCCGTTTCACATGGGTCAATGCGATATCCGTGGCAGGCACGCTGCAGACATGGCCGGCGGGCAAGTGTGCCACGGCATTTTCGATACCCAGCTCCTGAATAGATTTACCGGTATTGATCAGCAGGTATCCGGTGTCGGTAAGGCCATTGAACAGATCGATGGCATTGAAAAGTGTGGGATCCTGGATAATCAAGGTATCCGGTTCGAGCACCGGCTCTCTCAAGCGGATGGGCTTATCGTCGATTCGACAGAAAGCCACTACCGGCGCCCCCATACGCTCGGAACCAAAACTCGGCACCGCCTGGGCATGTTTGCCTTCCAGGAAGGCGGCAACGGACAACATTTCGGCAGCCGAGACAACGCCCTGACCACCGCGTCCGTGGATGCGGATCTGAAACATGGATTTATTCTCCTTTGTAGTTAATCCCTCGGCCTTGTGAGCCAACGGAAGATCGTCACGGGCGGGTAACGCCCATTCGAACAAAAGGTATTGCTGGTTTGTTCTTATTGCCGGAATTGCCGGCAGTAGAATTTTTGTTGCACCCCTTCGGCCTTCTTTTATGGTGGGCTCTGCGGGGAGTGAAAGCGGCTTACAGCTGTTTTCACGTGAGGGCAGTATGTGCAGGCTAGAACATCATGTAAAATAATAAATAATTACGTTATATAATTATTCGTTATATGGAACTCAGACAACTCAACTCCCTGGTGGCACTGGTTGAAAACAGTTTCAGCGTTACCCAGGCAGCCCGGCAGCTCAATCTTGTGCAGCCAGCGGTCTCTCAACACCTCAGGCATCTGGAGGAGGAGCTGGGCACCCGACTCTTCATGCGTAACGGCAAACGCCTCAGCGGTTTGACCGAAGCGGGCGAGCGGGTTTTGCACTATGCCCGCAATATGCTCTCGGATGCGGCCAATATCCAGGCCGTGGGAATGGACCATGTTTCCGAGGAGACAGGTGTTCTGCGAATCGGCACCACCCATACCCAGGCCCGCTATGTCCTGCCGCCGATCGTTCGTCACTTCAGCGAAGCCTACCCGGCCATCGAACTGCAGATGCTGGAGAGCACACCGCAACGGCTGGTTGAACTGACCCAGCAGGACAAGGTCGATTTTGCCATCTGCACCGAAGCCCTGGGCGAGCACGATGCCCTGATCTCGATACCCTGCAACCATTGGAACCGCTGTTTGATCGCCCCCAAAGGTCATCCGGTGCTGGCATCACAAAAAGTTACCTTGAAAGGGTTATGCCAGCACCCGATCATTACCTATCTTGACGGCTTCACCGGTCGCAACCACCTCAATCAGACCTTCGGCAAAGCGGGACTCACTCCCCATGTCGTGCTGAGCGCCACCGATACAGATGTGATCAAGACCTACGTGCGGGAAGGCATGGGTATCGGCATCATTGCCGACCTGGCCTATGAACAGCACACAGACAGTGACCTGGCAATGAAATCCCTGAATCACCTTTTCCCCTGGGAAGTAACCAAGATCGGCTATCGTCGGGATAAATATCTGCGCACATTTCAGCAGCGATTCATCCATATATTCCAGAATTTCGCGGCGAAGATGGAACAGGGATAAGCCAAATGGACCATCGATATTTTGAACCGGCACCGTCTACGTCTTGAAGCAATCGCTGTACAAGGCACAAAGTTTTTGATGGCTACGAGCGCTCGAATTACCGGATATAAAGAATGCAATTAGTTTTAAACGCGAGATGATTGCAGCTGCTAATATCAATTTAATAAAACCTTGGATAAATACTTGGTATTTTTGCTCTATAACTGTTTTCGATCCGTTGTACCAGACAACTATAACCATAAAAAACATTTATCGATTCTGACTAAAGAAGTTCTCTTTAAAAGCCGATAAATTGGTTGCCGGTCAGGAGGTTTAATAACTTTTTTCATAGGAACAACTGATACTGGTTGTATCGAGTGATCAGGATTTTAGCCACATCGGATATTGTGGCGGCGCACAGGAGCAGCCATCTCTATGCCCCATGATATCGCTCAGCAGCATTCAAATGACATCCGGGTCCTGTTGGTGGATGACGATCCGGACAGTGCCAACGAGATGGCGGATCTGCTCCAGAGAATGGATGCCCAACAGAATATCGAGCACTATACAGTCGAGCTTTTAGCCGATGCCCTCAACGAAATCAGTCAGGCCCATTACGACCTGATCCTGCTCGACACCGGCCTGGCGGATATGCCGACACCCTCAGCCATTCGCTCTTTACGCGATGCCTTCTCATACGCGCCCATCATTGCCACGATGAAATATGAAGACCCCGATCTGGCTGCCATGTGGGTTGGTGAAGGTGCCGATGAGTGCCTGTTTATCGGGGATATTGAGGAGACAACTTTGAAGCGGGTGGTGGAGTATGCAATCAAGCGATACCACACCTACAGCAATCTACACCAACAGAGCCGTACCCACCATATACTCAACACTCTACTAAGCCTTTCACTCAAAGAGATGCCCTTTGACCGGTTATTGCAAGAGTGTCTCGAGGTTATTCTTTCCGCACCACTCACAGACATGATGCATCAAGGCGCCATCCTAGTCACCAATAGCGACAATAACCAGCTATGGATGATGGCACACGCCAACCTCGATCCCGGTATCGTCGAATTGTGCCAGCGGGTCGAATTTGGTCAATGCCTTTGCGGCTGTGCCGCCGAGACAGGAGAGATTCAGTTTACCGACTGTGTTGATGAGCGCCATGAAAACAGAGTGGAAGACATGTTGCCCCATGGCCACTACGTTGTACCGATCCTCTCTCGGGGAGAGGTACTGGGTGTGCTGACGCTCTATCTGAGCGAGGGACATACACAAAAAGAGGATGAGGTGGTTTTCTTGCGTGGGGTGGCTGACACGTTGGCCGGTATCATCGAGCGTGCCCGAACCAACGATCAGTTGACACTGGCCCACCAGCAAAACAGCCGCTTGCTCTCGTCACTCACTTCGATTCTTATCGGCGTTGATGGGCAGCAGTGCATCAGCCACTGGAACGATAAGGCAGCAGAGGTCTTCGACCTGAATGCGGAGCAAGTGCATGGCAAACCGATCGCAGCGTGTCCGATCGACTGGAGCTGGGAACAGGTCTCAAGCAACATCAACGCCTGCCTGAGTGATACCCAGAAATCCGACCGTTTCGAAATGCGCTTCAGGCAACACAATGGCTCCAATCGTCTGCTTTCCATCTGTGTAACTCCCTACAACGACAGCATCGGCCACAGTGACGGCTATCTATTGATTGCCGATGACGTCACCGAACAAAAGCAGTTGGAATCAGAGATTCAGCAGGCACAAAAGTTACAGTCTATCGGCCAACTGGCCGCAGGCATCGCGCATGAAATCAACACACCAATTCAGTATGTCGGTGATAATATTCGCTTTCTGCGCGATGCGTTTGAGGACATTTCCGAGATCGTTGACAGTCAGCACGATTTAGTAGACCAGGCTCGCAACGATAACATCACGGTTGAGCAGATCGATCAGTTGGACGAAAAGATCGATGAAGTGGATCTGGAATACCTACAGGAGGAGATACCCAAATCGATCCAACAGACCCTGGATGGTGTCGATCGTGTGGCCACGATCGTTCGGGCCATGAAGGAGTTTTCCCATCCCGGCTCGGAAGAGAAGACGCTCACCGACATCAACAAAGCGATCGAAAGCACGGTAACCGTTGCACGAAACGTCTGGAAATACCATGCAGAAGTCTCCCTTGATCTGGATCCCGCACTACCCCAGGTCCGCTGTATTCCCGGACCGATCAATGAAGTACTGCTGAACGTCATTGTCAATGCCGCCCACGCCATCGCTGAGCAGGTCGGGGAGAGCGGTGTGCTGGGTAATATCGATATCGCCACAGAATCCATAGAGGATTGGTGTGTAATACGCATCAGGGACAGCGGCTCGGGCATTCCCGAAGACGCACAAAATCATGTCTTTGATCCCTTCTTCACCACCAAAGAGGTTGGCAAAGGTACCGGGCAGGGATTGTCACTGAGTCATAAGATCATCGTCGACCAGCACGATGGTGAGCTAAGCTTCGAAACGGAACTTGGCGTTGGCACCACTTTTATCATCAAGCTGCCGATATAAGGAGATATGAGTTGAACCATTCAGAGGATAAGAAACGAATTCTGTTTGTTGACGATGAAGGGAATATTCTCTCCGGTCTCAGGCGCAGTCTGCGGAGCTCTCGGAAACAGTGGGATATGCTGTTTGTCGGCAGTGGTCAGGAGGCATTGACAAAAGCGGATGAAACCCCGCTCGATGCGGTCATCACTGACATGCGGATGCCGGGCATGGATGGGGCACAGTTGTTGGATCGTATTGCGCAACAGCATCCCCATATCGTGCGCATCGTGCTCTCCGGTCAATCGGATCAGGAGACAGTCATGAAGACCGTGGGGCCTGCCCACCAATATCTGAACAAACCCTGCGAAGTGGATGTTCTCAAGGCTACCTTGATGCGGGCCTTTTCGTTGCGCGATCTGTTGGGTAAGAGTGAACTGAAGTCACTGATCTCGGGCATGCGTACACTACCCAGTCTGCCGACGATATACAATGAACTGGTCAGCCTGATCCAGGATCCCAACACCGCTGTCGCTGACATCGGCAGGCTCATCGCTAAAGACCCAGCCATGACGGTAAAGACCCTGCAATTGGTCAACTCGGCCTTTTTCGGACTTGGCCGGCATATCTCCAATCCTGTTGATGCAGCCTCGCTGCTTGGCATGGAGATCCTAAAACCTCTGGTACTCTCCATCGGCATCTTTCAGCAGTTTGACCAGGACAAGCTGTCGATAAAGGAGTTCTCGCTGGATTCACTCTGGGCGCACAGCATGAAAGTCGGCTCGCTTGCCAAGCAGATAGCCAATCAGCAGGCAATGGATAAAACCGCCATCGAGGACTGTCTACTGGCTGGTATGCTGCACGATATCGGCAAACTGATCCTGGCGCTAAACCTGCCAGAGGGTTATAGCCGACTGGAATCGCTGCTGACAGACGAGCAACAATCCCGTTCCAGCGCAGAACTTGAGATCTTCGGCGCAACCCACGGCACGGTCGGCGCCTATCTACTGGGACTCTGGGGACTGCCCGAAACAGTGGTCGAGGCTGTAGCACTGCACAATCAACCCGCATTGCAAGCTGAGATGGTATTCAGCCCTCTGACCATAGTCCATGTTGCCAATGCACTGATTCACGACCTTCATTCAGAGACTCCGGCAACCTCCCCTTTGGACAGGGATTACCTGCAAAAACTCGGCATGCTGGATCAGCTTGATCAATGGCAATCGCTTACCGATAACATTGAGTCATAGCCCGGGGTTACCCTACTCAAACAGGCGCTTAACCAAGCAGCTGTCCAACACTCTTGTGCCAGAGAAACCGCGCTCAGCGAAGAGAACTCGTTTTACAGCCAGGAAAACTGTCATTAAATTGAGAGCAGTTTAATTAATCGATGGCAATTGAACCCATCAGCAGGCAATCTATGTTCAGGTTTTAATCCCTTTTTTCATATAACACCGATAAGGAACGATGATGCTAGTAACGAATATCGAGATTCTCCCAGACAAGCGAATCGTGGAACATCTGGGACTGGTTCAAGGCAGCTCCGTGCGCGCCAAACATGTGGGACGGGATATCATGGCGGGCCTGAAAAACATCTTCGGTGGTGAGCTGAAAGGCTATACGGAACTGCTCCAGGAGTCTCGTGCTGAAGCGATGGAACGGATGATCGAGCAAGCGGAGGCAGTGGGTGCCAATGCGGTTCTGAATGTGCGTTTTTCAACCTCCAGTGTCGCCGCTGGGGCCGCTGAACTGTTTGCCTATGGAACCGCTGTAGTCCTGGAGTGATACCATGATCGATCTGATTATTCTGGTCACCCTGTTGGCACTGGGTTATGGCTTCGGCAGCTACGCTGAAAGCAGGCACTACAAATCCATAATCACCAGAGAGAACACGCTGCGCCACATTCCGGCAGTCACCTCCAGGTTTCCCCCTATGAACAACAACACCACAGATGCAGCACTGGTCAGCGGCAGTGTTGTGGTATCAGTGGACTATTTCAAACGCTTCATCGCAGCATTAAGAAATCTGGTTGGTGGCCGGGTCACCTCCTATGAGAGCCTGGTCGATCGTGCCAGACGGGAAGCCATACTGCGCATGAAAGCCGAAGCTGAGCAGCTTAATGCAGACATTATCTTCAATGTTAAGCTGGAGACCTCCAGTATTCATAAGGGACGCGGCAACAGTATTGGTTCTGTTGAAGTCTTAGCCTACGGTACCGCTTTGAAAACCCATCCGTAGCCAAGCGACTAATGAAATACAGCAATCCGCAAATTCCTGAGGGAATCAACACCAGCAAACAACATCCGCTGAAAGAGTTCTTCATGCTCACAGCCGGGGTGCTTGGTCTGATTGTGGCAGCTGTTCTTTTGTTGGGCTTTTTCGCTGACAAACTGGCCCATCACATCCCCTTTGAAGTGGAGTTGAAGATTGCTTCTAAGGAGCTGCTTGAAGCGTCAGAACCTGGCCCCATGCAGAGCTATCTTGAAGGGTTAACCGAGCGGATTGTCAGCGCTCAGGCGCTACCGGAAGAGATGCCGATCACTGTGCACTATGTGGATGACGACACGGTCAATGCCTTCGCCACACTGGGTGGTCATATCTATATGTTCCGCGGCTTAGTCGAACAGCTGCCCAATGAAAACGCACTGGTCATGGTACTCGCCCATGAAATTGCCCACATCAAACACCGCCACCCGATCCGCAGCCTTGGGCGGGGTGTGATCATCGGGCTGGCCCTCTCTATGTTGAGCGGCACGATGGGGGACATGATGGCCAACCAGATCGTCAGCAATACAGGCATGGTCACCTCGCTAACCTTCAGCCGGGATCAGGAGCGTGAATCCGACAAGACCGCACTCGAGACCCTGATGGCGCTCTACGGCAATGTGGTGGGGGCAGACCAGCTGTTCAAGGTACTTCAGGAGGCCGGTGGAGCCATGGAAGTACCGGAGTTTTTCAGCACTCACCCCCTGTCTGAAAAGCGTATTCAACACATCCACGCTTTCGGCAGAGAGCTCTCCCCTTCGACAGCAGAGGCACAAGCCACACCGCTTCCCCTGGAGTTTCCCAACTGGCTGAGCCTAGAGGCTGATGAAAACGATCATGAGCAATAGCCTTAAAGCCCCTCTCCCTTTACGGGAGAGGGGTCGGGCACAGTAAGCGCCAAGGCGTTTCATTGTGTTTTATCAAAGCGTATTTGGTGGGGCATGGCCCCACCCTACACCCTGAAATTGATGGTAGGGTGGGGCCATGCCCCACCAAACACGCTTAAAGTAAGCACCATTCAGGTCTGTTTACTATTGCCTTGTGCTGATTATGAATCTTTGATTGTGAGTCACTGCCATGGCTTATACCCTTTAAAATCAAGTGCTGCATAGCTTTCCGTATTTATTCCGGACAACAGTGCCACAAGGGGAAAGGGGTGCTATATGACCAGGATATTCACCATACCGGTGCTTTCCAAGATCCATCGAGTGCCTCAAAGCGCATCCCTGACCAGGCGTACATAGTTATACATACGGGCAGCATCCCCCTGGGGACTGATACCAAAGTAATAGCCATCGCTGACATAGGTATAAGCACTGAAGTCACCATCTTTCTGGTCACTGCGCTGAGCTCCGGCACCGTGAACATCGAGCCAACTGCTATTCATATAACCCATCGCCCGGCCAAAGCAGAGATAGACCGCCGAGCTTCCCGAGCCGTCCTGACGAATATGGGTGGTACCACTCCAAAACCAGGGGTAGTCTTCATTGCCATCCTCATTGGTGATCTGCGTTGTGTTAAAGATCGGATCGATGGCCGCACTGGCCGTGACACCAGGTGCCCGAGTGTAGTCGAGAATACTCTGCATCTCTTTGGCATTGGGCAGACGCCAATCGCTGTAACCCATGTAGGCTTCACTGTTCTTCTGTTGTACCCAGGCCAGGGCATCCGCCCAAAGCATGCCACTGCCACTATCGTCCCGGGCCCACATCAAATTGGTCGCCCGGTCGGTGATCGTACCATCCCCATTGTCGCTAAAATTGTTGACCCCATACTCGGTATTACCGCGGACGAAGAGAACAAAGTTGCTCTTCACCACCTGACCGGCCGTTGGATACCCCTTGATACGCCCATCGGCGAGATTGAGTCCGAAGGCGGCGGATTGGTTACCAAAGACAGTATCCACATAGGCATTGTCTGACCAGTACTGGGCATCGATAACACGCTCACCAGCCGCCGTATCCCCGTAGGCAAAACCAAAGTAGTCTGTATCGATAAACGGTGTCAGTTGACTGGTGTCATTACCCATCGGGTCGGTGCCGTTGAAGTTCATCAGCGAGTAGAGCTCTTTGATGGTCGGCAAGCGCCAGTCGCTATAGCCACCGTAGTTGATGCTATTCAATGTTTCCGGATAGCTCTGCGCTTCAGAGAAGGTCAGCTTATCGTCTGAATCGATATCATTATCCGCATCGAGATCGCCACTCTGGGTCCAGGTCAGGCCGGTGACATTGTCATAAACGGTAAGACCATCATCACTGAGGGTGTAACTGGGCTGATTCCCATTGAACTGTGCATCCTGGCCATAGAATGTCTCATGCGATGCCGGAGTGGAGATCTCCGAACTGTTGTTGAAGAAACTCTGCTGACCGGTGTCGACTAAGGGGTAACCCGAGACTGATGTGCCATCACTGTCTGCATTGACAGTAACCGTGGCCGTATCGATACCGGTTGCCCCGGAATCATCGGTGACCAACAACCCGATGGTGAAGTTGCCGCTCTCGTTTGCCGGGAAATCGACAGTATATCCTGTGGCATCATCGTAAAGACCATCATCGTCGAGATCCCAGGCATAGCTGAAAATGGTGCCATCTGCGTCGCTTGAAGCGGAGCCATTCAGTGCGATCAACGTTCCAACGTCCCCGGTGTATGGCCCACCCGCATCCGCTGTCGGAGCCTGGTTGGATGTCTCATCATCCAACGGTGTACCGTCAAATCCGGAGTAACTGGCCTGATAGCGTTCAACCCGGAAGACCGAGCCCGTATGCGTGTACTCCCAAACCGTCTCCCCCGCCTCGGTGACCTCGAAGAAGTGAGCAGTTGGTCCATCACAGATCAACGTATTGCCATTCGACAGACGCTGTTGACCGGAGATATTCCTGGCATAGAAGTCGGTGGGGTTCTCAGCCGTATAGCCCCAGGTCAGCCCACTCGGTCCATATGCAGCACCTGATGTCAGGCTATAGCTGTTATCCGATTCCAGGGGCGGGGTAATTTCATCAATGGAGGAGTAGTTGCCCTCAGGCCGGCCACCCCCATTGTTGAAAATGATGATGTTGCCGGCGCCGGGGTTACCCGCTTCGATCCACTCCCCATCATGGGGTAGGAACAACTCCTGGTCGTCGGCTGAACCCGCATCGTAGGCCTGGGGATTGCCCCACCGGTAGAGCAGGTCACCCCCTTTACCGCTGACACCACCGCTATGACCGGCCGCTTCTGCGGTGGTGGTCGTGTGGTCGATCACCCAGATCTCGCTGAAGTTATGTACCGTCAGGAGAATCTGGTCTAACTCCGGGTTGTAGTCCACGGCATTGATGTGGGTCCAGTCCGCCGCGCTGTTCATCGCAAAGTTGAGGTCGATCAGTTCCGGATGATCGGCAACCACACCGTAGTTGGCTTTGCTTGGGTCGTAGTCTTGTATCAGGTGGTCCCAAATGTGCCACTGCCAGACGATCGTACCGCCGTTGCTGCCGCTTGGTTCAATCTCGATCACACTGTCGGGCCACAATGCCCCCTCCGATATAAGCGCCGGATCCCGGCCCGCGGCCAGAGCCTGGGCCTCGCTCTTGTATTGCCAGGCGATCATCAGCAGATTGCCGTTGGGCAGCATCTCCACATCGTGATGCTGCAGATGAGTAGCGCTTGAATAGATGTACTCCCAGGTGACGTTGGCATTCCAGTCCAGCGTCTGTACCAGACCGCCGGCACCCCCGGCATCGAAGTTGTCGTTAACCAGATTCCCGGTATGCAGCAACAGGCCGTTATCCAACAGATAGACCGCACTACCCGGCCGATAATCACCGGCCCAGCTATGGACATGATTACCATCGTTATCCATCAGGTAGGTGGTGGTGGAATCGAGCGCGGCGTAGAGGGTGTAACCCTGCTGGGAACTCCCCTCAACGCCAGTATCGGTGGCACTCTGCTCTGCTGAAGAGCCGCCTCCACCACAACCGACAAGCAGCGTGCCCAACACGACAAAGACGAAGATGCTGTATCTGGATGTTAACTGTGCTTTCATGGTGTTTGTTACCCGGTTGGTCTCTATGAGATGGCTCAATAGTGATGCTGTGTCGTTACCTGGATATCGGTGTGATCAGTCATTTTCAGCGACAACCCGATTCCTGCCACTCTGCTTCGCCCTGTAGAGGGCGTCATCGGCACGTTTGAAAAGTGTTTCATCCCGGTCAGTGCCATGCAGCGTCGCAATACCGCAGGAGGCCGTCAGTTTGAAATCGATCGGATCGAGACAGCAGCCACTCTGCTGAATGACCTGGCAGATCTTCTCCGCCAGAATCCGCGCGCCTTCGGCATCACAATCCGGCAACAGTGCGACAAACTCTTCACCCCCGTAGCGGGCGCTGAAATCGCTCTCCCGCAGATGGGACTGGATCACCTGGGCGACACAACGGATCACATCGTCACCAAATGGGTGTCCGTAGTTGTCGTTGATTTTTTTAAAGTGATCGATATCCCAGACAGCCAGGGATAGAGGAGCACCACTGCGTTCGCTACGTGCCACCTCAGCCTGTAAGCGTGCTGCGAAAGCCCGCCGGTTCGGGATCGCGGTAAGCGGATCAATCTGGGCAAGTCGACGCTCGACCTCCAGTTGCTGTTGCAATAGCTCGACTTGATGCTCGAGTTCATCAACCCGGTTTTGCAAGCTCTGAGCCGACTTTGCCGAAACACCGGAGTGAGCGAGAGATCGATTTGCCTGTACCGCTCGATCCTCATCTTTCACCAGTCTGAGGTTACTGTTTTTCCGTTGGTTTAAATCAGCCGATCCTTCGAAATCTGACCCATCTGTTGATTGATTCATCTGTAAGCCGTTGGTTTGCATTTTTCTGACTCTGTGTTGATATTCCACCCTTGAGAGTAAGAATATGCCGACAAATGTGAGGAACTGTGGGGTGAATGAGGAGATATTGTGAAGAATGGTCTGAGCGGTCGCATAGCGTCAGGATGCATACCAGAATAGAGACATGAAGTTTAATATCACCGGCAAACTCGTCGCGGTTCTATCACTCACCAGTGTACTGCTGGTCGCTGCCATGGCGACGGCAATCTACTGGAGTTTTCAGAAGGGCTTCATCAGTTATCTGACTGAACTGGAACTTGAGCGACTCGATCAAACAGTTGCTGACCTGGGCGCTGCCTACCGGATCACCGGTTCATGGAATTTCCTGCATGGCAATCATGAGGCCTGGATGGAGTATCTGCCAATCGCCAAAGTGGCGCTGCCACCAAAGATGCCGAGCAATCGCCCCACCACAGCTGCACGGCCCGGACAACCATATCTACCCCCTCTGGCACCGCAGGATCAAACCGGACTGAGCACCCGGCTACGGCTGCTCGATGCGGATAAAAACAACATTATCGGCCCTCCGAGTGAGGGCGATAACGCCCTGTTACGACCCATACAGCTGGATCAGAACACCGTAGGCTGGCTAAGTCTGAGTCCACTGCCGGTTCCGGAGAGCGATCTCGATCGCCGCTTCCGCGATCAGCAACTCCAGGCGATCTATCCGATTGCCGGGGGCGCCCTGCTGTTGGCGCTGATGATCGGTATTCCCCTTGGGCGTCATCTGCTGAAACCGGTCAAGGCGATCGCCGATGGTGCCCATGCCCTGACCAAGGGGAATTTCGATATCCGCCTCGAACCCCAAAGCCGTGACGAACTTGGCCGGCTGGTAAATGATTTCAACACCCTGGCAAAAGTGCTGGAGCGCAATGAGCAGTTGCGCCGTCAGAGCATGGCGGATGTCTCCCATGAACTGCGCACACCATTGTCAATCCTGCGTGGCGATATCGAGGCGATTCAGGATGGGGTGCGGCCTCTGGATCAGCAACAGATGGTAAGACTGCACAATACCGTGATGGTGCTCAGCCGCTTGGTGAACGATCTCTACGATCTGGCCCTGGTGGATGCCGGTGCCCTGACCTACCAGAAGTCAGTCATCGATCTTACCGAGATCATTCAGGAGGCCTCTGACGCCGCCGAGGGTGAATTTGCCAAGAAACAGATCATGTTGGCCACCACCGTGGATGAAGGCTTGGCTATCTTCGGTGATGAAAGGCGCATCAGGCAGGTCATCGACAACCTGTTGAAGAACAGTCTGCGCTATACTGACAGCGGCGGCGAATGCCGATTGACCGCACACCGGAAGAGACGACGAATCTACATCAATGTGGA
The DNA here is from genome assembly GCA_022360905.1 of Chromatiales bacterium. GTDB lineage: Bacteria > Pseudomonadota > Gammaproteobacteria > Chromatiales > Chromatiaceae > Thiodiazotropha. Next base: position 3,787 of record JAKSBX010000191.1, on the reverse strand, counting down.
GGATTCAGCCCCCAGCGTAAGCCAGGATGAGCTACCCAGACTGTTTGACCGTTTCTATCGGGTGGAAGCATCCCGTAACCGCAGTCGTGGCGGCGCCGGTCTCGGCCTTGCCATCTGTAAGACCATCATCAGCGCCCATGAGGGCGAGATCGTGGCCCGGGCCTCACGGCTGGGTGGACTGCGTATGTATATCAACCTTCCCGCCGAGAACCCGATCGATGAGTGACCCAACCCAGCGTATCCTGATTGTCGAAGATGAACCTGCCCTGGCGAATCTGCTCGAAGACTACCTGAGGGCGGCCGGATTTCGAACCGACGCCATGAGAGAGGGCACCGGGGTGGTGGAAGCGGTGCGGGACAATCCACCCGATCTGGTGCTGCTCGACCTAATGCTGCCAGGCAAAGACGGCTTGGAGATCTGCCGTGAGATCCGGGCGTTCTCCGACTTGCCGATCGTGATGGTTACCGCCCGGGTCGAAGAGATCGACCGGCTGCTCGGTCTTGAGCTGGGGGCCGATGACTATATCTGCAAACCCTACAGCCCGAGGGAGGTAGTGTTACGGGTCAAAGCGATTCTGCGGCGTTTGCAACCCGCCGCCGCAACAGCACCTCCGGTAGCTGGACTCGAGCTCGATGAAAGCCGATTTTCAGCCAGCTATCAAGGGGTGACACTGGAACTGACACCCGTGGAATTTCGCCTGCTCAAGACCTTTGCAGATCAACCCGGCCGGGTCTACTCCCGCAGCCAGTTGATGGATCGCCTCTACACTGATCAGCGGGTGGTCAGCGATCGTACCGTCGATACTCATGTCAAGAACCTGCGCAAAAAGCTCAATGTGGTCAGCCCCGAGGAAGAGATCATCCGCTCCATCTACGGCATCGGCTACAAACTCGAACTGCCTTTGTGACTCTATTTATTAAAGTCCGCAAATGAACGCTAATTAACGCAAATCGGACTCTTTGATTAATGCGATTAGGGGCAGCCCTGAGCGGTATCATTTCTCCTTTACCACAGATGTGAGGAACCCATCGTAGGTCAACTTCGATGGGGCGCCTTTATGCAATTTGTACGGAAAAGTGCTGTACAAACAACAACCCCGGTGCTAGTGTAGTCTTATTATCCCGGCGAACCAGTATTTCCTGTTAAGCCGGTGTGTGCTGAGATGGAGGTGGCGGATATGACCACATCACGCATAGACATGCGCATTGACGATGAGATCAAGGCTGCGGCGGAGAAGGCAGCCGCACTTTCAGGCACCAAGAGTCTGACAGAGTATATCGTGCGCCTGATTGAAAAAGACGCTCGAAGAGTGATCAGCGAGCATGAATCCATCATGGTCAAGGACGATCTATTCGACCGCTTTATGAGCGCTTGCGAGGCGGCTGAAGAGCCTAACCGGAAGCTGCGTGAGGCAAGGGATTATGCAAAAGAGCGCGGTATCAGGTGAAGCCGGAATCACGATTTGTAGAACTTGATAAAACACGTCACGAGCGAACCTCTTTCGACAGCGGTAGAGATGCGCTAAACGAATTTATCCGGCGCTCAGCCGCCCGGCACAGGGAGGCTGGCGTCAGTAAAACGATGGTCTTGCCCGCCCAAGCTGCCGAGGGTGGTAAAGCTGATATTTGCGCTTATTACACCCTATCCCACACGCAAATCGAGCGACAGACACTTCCCTCTACTTTGGTCAAAAAACTTCCCCGATACCCGGTACCGGTATTGCTTGTGGCGCAATTGGCCGTGCATAAGAGGACCCAAGGGCAGGGGCTTGGCAAGGTGACCTTGATCCGGGCACTCCGGCATTGCCTTGAGATCAACGCGCACCTACCATCTTACGCCGTGATCGTGGACGCACTGGATGAAGCAGTACAGGGTTTCTACGAGCAATATGGGTTCCAAGAGTTGGACCGGCATAATAGCCAGATCCGGCTCTTCCTACCCATGAAAGTCTTGGCAAAGCTGTTTTCCTAAATAATTAGGAGCCTAGGCTCAATAGCGATTCCCCACTCAGCTGCTACGACTCAGCGACGTTTCCCTTCTGCACGACTTATCCCTACCCATTAGGCAAACCCTGCTTTCCAACTCAACATTTGCGTTTATTCGCGTTCATTTGCGGACTAAATATTCAATCAACATCCCGCACACAACGGGCGTAGTTGAAGATCCGGGTTTCGTCCCGCTGGCCGCCCCTGGCCTGCCAGCGGGCGGGGTTGCCGGTTTTGGGATCGCTACGTTGTGCGCCGGCGCCATGCACATCCTCACCATCTACCGAGGTGCAGGGGCCGAAACAGATGTAGCTGGCCATGGCAGGACTCTCCCCATGGGTGGTGGATGACCAGAACCAGCCCGTCTTATCCTGCTGTTTGAAGAACCTGGGATCAATCGCCGGCTCGTTGTAGCGGTAGTCGACCAGGGTCTGCAGCTCTTTGATATTCGGCAGGCGCCAATCGTTATGACCGGCCAGGCTCAACCCTTCGCAATAGGCAAGCGACTGGGACCAGTCGCGGGGCTGTCCATCATCTTTTTGTTGCCACATCAGCTCCAATGCCGCATCGGTCACCGTGCCATTCCGATTGTTCTGAAACAGATTGTCGCCCCATGGCTCTCCTGTGACACAACGATAGAACAATCTTGCATTCCCCTGCTTGGGTGCCGCCTTGATCCTGCCGTCGAGAAAATTGAAAAAGAAGACATGGCGCGCAGTTGAGCGTAGCGCAATCTCTCCCACATACTCAGTTGATGACCAGGTCTGCCCCATCATCGATATATTGTGGGTTGAACTGTAGGGGTCGTTGATAAGAATTTCAGGCTTTGGTTCTTTAAGCTCGAAATAGCGATCATCAATATAGTGCTGGCGGCCCTGCTTGTCATGCCAATCTGAAATGGAAAAAAGCTCAGTAATGGTGGGCAGACGCCAGGCCGCTTTACCTGCAAGTTCCAGACGACTACAGGCTGCCTTCGCATCCGCATAGGTCAATCGCTGCGCATTATGGCCCTGCTGCCAGCGCAAACCGGTAACCAGATCGGATACCGTTCCATCTCCATTGTCCCGATAGGCCCGCCTGGCGGTATGGTGACCGTCCTGCCCCCTGAAACGGGACTGGATATCTGCACAAGGTACCTTTTGGCGATTAGTGAAGCAGTAGGACTGTCCGCTATCGGGTACCTTGTTTTGAGCAGTTGCACCTTTGTTTTTGGATGGTGAGAAAGTGGGCTCGAGCGGGTTAAGCTGGATGACGGCAGGTTTAGTTTCCTGTCGAGGTCCTCCCCTCGGAAGCTCCTTCTCTCCAGCATCAATTCTTCCGGGTGGTGGCCCGAATCGACGGTTGTTTGGTACGCAAACCATGCCTTCGGGTACTTTCCGGCAGCTTCCTTCCACTCTGCCATGGGGCGCCTCGAAAGCACAGGCCGCACCCAGCTGTTGTTGCTCACAAGCCTCAACTGCCTCAACCGGCGGACCACCTGCAGGCGGCCTGCCGCCACGATTCTGAAACTGCGCTTCAACGGCTGATGCAGAAACCAGACCCGCCAGACTAATACCGATCCACACCGTTTTCATGCCACACCTCTAAGTTCTAACCACTCTCTAGCGGGTAAGTCTAACTAGGGAATTAGGAGAGAATATGGAGAAAACGGTAGTTAAATATGAATTCATCATCCAGAGAGTATACTGAATTCTATATCCAGCATCTTCAACGACAAAGCAGCAAAGATAGTTACAAATACGGCACTCCCGCACCAATAAGACAACACACTAGAGCCCGTTAACTTCAACCGATTCGCTTT
>JAKSBX010000137.1 GCA_022360905.1 Chromatiales bacterium | reverse complement strand
TGGTCTCAAGTGGTACCCCACCGAACGTTTAGGGATTCGTTTTGAGATGCGCGGTTACAGTACCCTGGTCAACTCCAACAGCAGTCTTTTCTGTGATAGTGGCTGCGAATTGCAGATCAGTGGCGATGCCTTTCCTCAGTTCGAGACCAACCTGGGTCTGATTTTTCGTTTCTGATCAACGATTCCTGCTTGCCTAGTCTATTCCGAGCCAGTGCTTAAGTCTGTTCCTGGAGACTGTTCGTGCAGGTGATAAGAAAAGAAGTCCGCAAATGAACGCGAATGAACGCAAATGGATCTTTGTGAATCAGGCAGATTTGGTCTGCTCGGTATTGTCAGTGTTTCGGCATTCTGACCATCAGTATTAAGACTGATGGTGGCTCAGTAAGCACCAAGGTGCTTCCTTGTGTCTAATCAAAGCCTATTTGGTGGGGCATGGCCCCACCCTACTGTTGAATTCATGGTGTAGGGTGGGGCCATGCCCCACCAAATAGGGTTTGAGTAAGCAACAACTGGTGACATTTAGTAGCACTCCTCCCTGTTACAAATTTACTGCTCGAAGATTTACCCATAAAAAAAACACCAACCCGGCAAGGTCTTCAGTTCAATAACCCTATTTATCCAGCACAACAGCAAACGCATGCTGCACTCTAGGTTTTTCAGATGCATCAATTACCAGTTGAGCACGTCCCTCGAGCAACTCTTCATTCGCGGCCAAAAGATATACACAACAACCGGGGCTCAATCAGAGCCCCGGTAGCAGAATTTAGTGGGTCACCTCGATCCGTTTTGGTTTTTTATCTTCCGTCTTGGGAATGGTGATTTCGATGACGCCATCTTTACCGGTTGCTTCCACAGCTTCCGCATCGGTGTTGTCCGGCAGTGAGAAACGGCGATAGAAGACACCATGAGAACGTTCCACCCGCCTGAAGTTATCCCGCTCTTCAGTCTCTTCGAACTTACGTTCGCCACGAATGCTCAAGACACCATTTTCCATGGTGATTTCGATATCTTCCGGTTTTACGCCGGGGATATCGGCACGGATCACGAAGCGATCCGTCTCTTCCTTGATATCGACAGCCGGTGCCCAGTCACCGCCTACCAGGTGGGAGGTCTCCTCATCCCGATGCAGCTGAGGATGGAACATCCGGTCCATTTCCTGGCGCCAGTCTTCAAGAGAACGCCAGGGGTCATAACGTGTGATATTCATGACGTACCTCCTTTCGTTACGTGCTTCCAGAGAGGCGAAATACACAATTTTTGCGACTTGCCCCTACTTTGAATATGGTTCTGTTTAGACACTTTTTCAAGCCCTGAAAAGGGCAAATTGAAGCCTTGGAAAATTGTTTCCAACTCTCTGAATTAAAAGGAATAAAAAAGCTATCTTGAGCGACTGTTCCGGGCTCTTTTGGGGCTGGTGCTGCGCTTTTGTCTGCGCTGTTTAATAGTGGGTCTGGCGCCTTGATTCCGGCCTTTGGAAGGTTGTTGTTTTTGCCTGCCATCGGTCGCGGGCTGCCAGCTCGGTACCAGATGTTTTTTGCCGTTTCCAATCAGATCGCTGCGTCCCATGCGGGCCAATGCGTCACGCAGCATGGGCCAGTTTTTCGGGTCGTGGTAGCGTAAAAAGGCCTTATGCAGACGTCGCTGCTTCAATCCTTTGACCACACTCACATTGGCCCGGCCCGGAGCGATTTTCTTGAGTGGATTTCTGCCGGTGTGATACATCGCCGAGGCGATGGCCAGCGGGGTAGGCAGGAACGCCTGCACCTGATCAGGTCGGAAATTGTTGCGCTTCAGCCAAAGCGCCAGGTTGAGCATATCCTTGTCACTGGTGCCGGGGTGGGCGGCAATAAAGTAAGGTATCAGATACTGCTCTTTACCCGCTTCCGCCGAGTATTTGTCGAACAGCTTCTTGAACTGCTCATAGCTCTCGATCCCCGGTTTCATCATTTTGTCGAGGGGCGAGGCTTCGGTGTGTTCCGGCGCGATTTTCAGATAGCCCCCCACATGGTGGGTGACCAGCTCCCGGATATATTCCGGGGAGCGTATCGCCAAGTCGTAGCGCAGGCCGGAGGCGATAAAAATGCGTTTGATGCCCGGCAGTTTCCGGCTGCGCCGATAGAGATCGATTAGCGGTTTGTGGTCGGTATTGAGGTTCGGACAGATACCGGGAAAGACACAGGAGAGCCGTCGGCAGGCAGACTCGATCTTCTTATCCTTGCAGGCCAGTCGGTACATGTTGGCGGTGGGGCCGCCCAGGTCGGAGATGTTGCCTGTGAATCCCGGTACCTGGTCGCGGATCGTCTCCACCTCGCGGATGATGGAATCCTCCGAGCGGCTCTGAATGATGCGGCCCTCATGCTCGGTGATGGAGCAGAAGGTGCAGCCGCCGAAACAGCCGCGCATGATGTTCACCGAGTGGCGGATCATCTCCCAGGCCGGATTGCGCGCCTCCCCGTAGGCCGGGTGAGGGGTTCTGCTGTAGGGGAGCTCATAGACTCTGTCCAGCTCTTCCGTGGTCAGGGGGATGGGCGGCGGATTGAGCCAGACATCCCGTTTGCCATGCTGCTGGACCAGAGCGCGGGCATTGCCCGGATTGGTCTCCAGATGAAACACCCTTGAGGCATGGGCATAGATGATCTCGTCCGCCACCACCTGATCGTAGGAGGGGAGGCGAACCACACTGCGCTCCCGGTCCAGCCTGCTGGGGCGGGTGTGGGGTGTGAAACTGATCGCCTGCTTGCAGTCGGGCTGATGCTGGTAGGGATCCTTGTGGACAGCCTTGGCGCCCGGGGTATCCAGCTCGGTGGAGTCGATCTCGAACCAGTCATCGGGAATCTGCTGACTCATAAACCCCGTGCCGCGGATATCCCGGATCTGATCGATCTTCTCACCTTTGGCTAGCCGGTGTGCGACCTCCACGATGGCCCGTTCCGCATTGCCGAAGATCAGCAGATCCGCCTTCGAATCGGGCAGAATGGAGCGGCGCACCTTGTCCGACCAGTAGTCGTAGTGGGCAATCCGGCGCAGACTGGCCTCGATGCCGCCAATGATGACGGGTACCCCTTTAAAGGCCTCACGGGCGCGTTGGGCATAGACGATGACGGAGCGATCCGGGCGTTTGCCCGCCTCACCATCGGGTGTATAGGCATCGTCGCTGCGGATACGACGGTCTGAGGTATAACGGTTGACCATCGAGTCCATATTCCCGGCGGTGATGCCGAAAAACAGGTTGGGTCGCCCCAGAATCCTGAAAGCATCCGCATGGCTCCAGTCTGGTTGGGCAATGATACCGACCCGAAAACCCTGCGCCTCCAACAGCCGTCCGATCAGCGCCATGCCGAAACTGGGGTGGTCCACATAGGCATCACCGGTCACCAGTATCACATCGCAACTGTCCCAGCCCAGGTCATCCATCTCCTCCCGGCTCATCGGCAGGACAGGCGAGACACCAAAGCGGGCGGCCCAATAGGGTCGGTAGGAGAAGATGTTGGCAGGTTGAGTCATGAATGCCGATTATACAGTGCTTTTGATTGCCGGGCAGAGTTGTAATTCGAACGAGGATTTCAGTTAAATCTGTCTAAATCGTTCCTCACAATGATTGGTAGCCGGGTAGACAGGCGTTTCCGGTCTATCCTATCTTCAGTTTTCTGCCTTGAGTTAAAGGAATGTTGCGGTTATTTTAGATGTAATGAATGGCTAGCAGCGTATCTGGCTGGTAGCTAAATTAGGAAAACAAGGGAGCTGAATCCGTGTTGAAAGGACTCAAGTTTTTTATCGCACTGCTGTTTATTGCCGTAACCAATACCGCCTTCTCGGTCCATATTAACCATGATCGTACCGGTCAGGTGGCCTTGTTGCCCTACTACACGGTCAACAGTAACTTCATTACCAACTTCACGCTTACCAATACCACAGATAAATACAAGGCGGTACGGGTACGCCTGCTCGACTCCCGCATTGGCGCGGATTTGCTGAATATCAATCTCTACCTCTCCCCCTACGATGTTTGGAACGCCACTTTACGCATGAACCCGGAGACGGGGCGGCCCAATCTGATCACCGAGGACGAAAGCTGCACCTATCCCGATAAGGCGGAGTTTCAGGCCGGCTTCGACCTGGAAAATCCCTACACAGTCACCACGGACGATGATCTTACTGAAGGCTATCTGGAGATCATCGAGATGGGTGATATCGCCGACGGTGCCGGTTCGGCGTTGGATGGGGGATTCGAGGCCGAGATCGATGCGGGCGGAGTTGCTGACGGGGTAGTCGACAGTGGAGCGGGTGACCGCTCTATCACGATGTATGGCCTGCTGCACGATCCCTACGGGTTGCCGGAAGATTGCTCCGTGGTGGCGGATGCCTGGATAGCGGGTGCGGCGAGTGCGAGTGATATCAACGGCTTCGAGCAAGGTAGCATGAGTAGTGAAGGGATAGCTCAGGATAGCGGTGATCCGGCGCTTCCCTACGATAACAGCGACAACGCCGGCCTTGTAGCACCGAGCGGGGGTATCAACGCCTACGGCATCATGATCAATGTGGCAGCAGGGACGGCGTTCGTGCAGGAAGGGGTGCACATTGACCGTTACACGACAGTCCCTCAGCACTACCTGCCCGATGATCCAGTGAACTACCGTCTACCGTCGTTGGCATCGGGAGATGTTCGGGAAGCCTACAAAACCAATACCCTAGGTGATGGCATGATAAGCGATACCATGCCATTGACCGAGTATGACACCGGTGCGCTGCAAGACATCTCGCCGATGCCCTCTGTGCCGATGGGTTCCAATCCCCTCCCGATCGCTGCCATTCTGAGTGCCTATGTTGTTTCCGCACCCTATTTTGTCGAGGCGAATGTCAACGGAGAGACTGATATCGTATTGACTTTCCCAATGCGCAAGCACGGGATCTTCAATGGTGGGACGTTGAGCAATCAGTTGGATTCGAACGAGACCGCTTGTGTTGGAGCATCAGGCGATGGCGTTGACGATGGCCGGGAGATAAGTTTGGCCTCGTTGAGCGCGGTGGTTCAGGACTATCCGCATAATGGGTTAGGAGAACACTGTACGAATGCCGGATATGATACAAGCCAGGATACCAGGGGTGATATCTTAACCGGGCTGTCGTACTACGATTACGAAGAACAAGCGGCCGTTATGTGTTTTGATGGTTGTGTTTCACCTGCTCCTGTCGGTTCTATAGTGAGGAATTATGTTATGGATCGTAGCGTCAATGTGAATCGTATTGTCCGAGATAGCGGCAACACAATACCATTGTTCGGTACCCCTTCTTCGAATGAATTTGCCTTAAATTTTGATGCCGGTTTTGAGGCCGGGTGGGTGACTTTCGATATAGACCCAGCAAAATATATCTATGAAAACAATGCTGGCTTAAGCGCCCTAACCGAACCTGTTGGTGGTTTGGGTGCAGGTGTTAATAACAGTTGGAGCGGAGTTCCTATCATCGGTTTTTCTGCCATGACGGCTAATGTTGGACCAGGGCAGGTTGGCGAGACGATCGAGTTGATCCGTGTAACGAACCGTGACTGATTTTTTCAACGACGCTAAGTTCGCAGTTCGTTGATTACCCTCAACGAATCGATCCATCACTGGCGCTATCTTTTGTCCTATCCTATCGATGGTTTTAGGAATTTGATCGTGCAACCTTTTGTGAGTATCTAGAAATATGAAGTGGCTTAGAGTTTCAGGAATCATAGCGCTGGCGCTGTTTCAATTGACCGGTTGTGGTGGCGATAACGACGACGACTCTTCGAGTACGGTCAGGCTCAGCGTCAGCGCAGCAGGTCTCAAACTACTGCGTTTTAGCTGGAACGATACGGGGGCCGACCACTACAAGTTGCTTAAAAATCCCGACGGAAACTCCGGTTACACCCAACTGGGTGAAGACCTGACAGATACCAGCATGGAAGAGGAGGTATCCGTCCATCTGACCGATTGGCTCAATGCCAGTTATATGGTCCAGGCCTGCGACACTAATGGAGACTGTGTCGATTCGACGCCGATCGATGTCAGTTCGCTGACGCTCGATCTAATCGGTTATCTCAAGGCCCCGCAGATCAGCCAGGGAACTGTATTCGGATCCAGTATTGCGCTATCCGCGGATGAGACAACGTTGGCGATAGGAGCCCTAGGAGACGCTTCGACGGCCACAGGAATCGTTGTAGATCCAGAGGTCAGTGATGACAATTCGGCAACCTACTCCGGGGCAGTTTATCTGTATGTCCGCAATGGGGAGGGCTGGCGTCAACAAGCTTACATCAAGGCCTCGAATGCCGGCACGGGAGATCTTTTCGGTTTTTCCGTATCTCTCTCAGAGGATGGTAATACATTGGCTGTAAGTGCTATAGACGAAGCTTCGGCCGCGAGTGGAATCGATGGTGACCAAGCGGATAACTCAGCCGAAGGGGCAGGCGCGGTCTATCTCTTCAGACGTAACGAGGAGGTTTGGTCGCAAGAAGCCTACATCAAGGCATCCAATAGCACGCAGTGGGGAGTGTTTGGTTACCAAGTCTCGCTTTCCGGTAGTGGCGACCGGCTTGGTGTGGGCAGCGGAGGTTATGCCTACTTGTTCGAATGGGATGGCTCTGACTGGTCGCAACAGGCTATGCTCGAGCCGTCCATTGCCGACGAAGACAATAGTTTCGGCGAGGCCTTGTCTCTCTCCAGCGATGGCAGCACCCTAGCAGTCAGCGCTCCATGGGAGGATGTTTCGAATGCTGATGAAGAGCTCTCGAGTATAGATGCTGGTGCAGTGTATGTTTTCGTCTCCAGCCCTGACGGGTGGACCCAGCAAACCCATATCCAGCCCAATGAGATCGATGAACTCGATGGTTTCGGTACCAGTGTCTCGCTCTCCGCCAATGGCAATACCTTGGCCGTGGGTTCTCAATGGGAGAGTTCGTCGGCTCGTGGCATCGATGCTGATCCAACCGATAACTCCGCCGATGAGTCAGGGGCAGTATACCTTTTTGAGCGAAATACAGAGCTTTGGTCACAGACTGCTTTTATTAAGGCCTCAAATGCTGAGCAAGGTGATGAATTCGGCCGCGTGTTGGCACTCTCGGGAGATGGCAACACCTTGGCTGTGGGTGCACTCGAAGACTCCATTGCCCGGGGAATCAATGGAGACCAGGTGGATAACTCCGCCAGGGATTCGGGGGCTGTCTATCTGTTTACCCGGGACAACACAAGCTGGCGTCAGCAGACCTATGTCAAAGCCTCCAATACGGATCAAACATGGGACGAACCTGGTTGTATCGATGAGTGCGACATCTTTAATGACTGGTTTGGGGGTGGTGGCATTGCCATTTCAAGTGATGGGTCAGTTCTGGCCATTGCTGCACCCTATGAGGACTCAGGAGATAGCACTAACCCGGATGACGATTCAACCCCCTTAGCCGGTGCTGTTTATCTCTATTGAATACTAAGCCTGGTAATATTCGCTAAAGGCCTCTCTGATGCGCTGGGTAATGATGCCGGCCCGAAATCCCAGCGCATCCAGCCGCCGTCCGATCAGCGCCATGCCGAAACTGGGGTGGTCCACATAGGCGTCACCGGTCACCAGAATCAAATCGCAATTGTCCCAGCCCAGGTCATCCATCTTCTCTCGGCTCATCGGCAGGAACGGAGAGACACCAAAGTGGGTGGCCCAGTAGGGGCTGTCCTCGGATACCCCAGATACCATATCGTCATACCGAATAGAGTCTTCTCCCATTTAGCAAAACAAGGCATGATCGTTCCCAGGGGGGGAATGCATTCCGGGCAATAGCCCAAGCTCCATTTCGCAATTCGCATCACTACATATTTGGAAATCACACCCAGACCATTTACGTTTATCAGCAGTCATTGGTGGACTAAAAAAACAAAAACAGGAATCCTATTCCTGTAACGAGTTGCCGAACCCCCACCCGCAACCTATTCTCAAAAGAGAAGCAAACAGGACAATAAAACAACACGGATCCCATAAGGGAAGCACATGGTCCCCCACGAGAAGGAAAGCCCTGAATTCACCTACGACCTGGCCACCGAGCGCCAAGCCCTGCGCGCAAACAAAACTCTGCGCGGCATCCCGGATAAAGCCCCCGACCGGCTCCTCGCTGCCACCTGGAATCTGACCAATTTCGGTGTCCAGAAACGCACCGATGACGATCTGGCGTTGATGGCCGAAATCTTCAGCTGGTTCGACCTCATCGCCATACAGGAGATCGCCGACGACCTTACCGACCTATGCGCACTCGTCGATCACCTGCCGGCAGACTACCATGTCATCCTCTCCGACATCGGCGGCAACGACGAACGCTCTGGCTTCCTCTACGACAGCCAAAAAGTCGCCCGCCTCGAACTCGCCGCTGAAATCGCAGTGCCCCCCAGTGATCACCGCTACATCCGCATGCGCGGCGTCTCCGGTGCCTACAAAGGCTTCGACCGTAACCCCTATGTCGTAGCCTTCAGGGCTGGGGGGCTGGAATTCACCGCCGTCTCCGCCCACCTCTATTTCGGCAGTCACACCTACTATGATGAAGACCGCCGCGCCCTCGAAGCCTACGCCTTGGCTCGCTGGGCCGACCAACGCAACCGGGCTGCCGGGGCCTACTCACAGAACATCCTCGTCATGGGTGACCTCAACCTCCCCATCCGAGATAACTCAAGCTCTGTATACAAAGCGCTGAAGGCCAAACGCCTCATCCTGCCCCAACACTCCACAGCCATGGGCAGTAACCTGGCAGGCGACAAAGACTATGATCAGGTCGCTTTTCACGCCGGGGCGATGAAAGA
>JAKSBX010000143.1 GCA_022360905.1 Chromatiales bacterium | reverse complement strand
GGTATGTCCGGCATGGGTGGCATGAGTGGTATGTCCGGCATGGGCGGCATGAGTGGTATGTCCGGTTACTTCAAAATCACCCCCCAGGGACAGATCTTCTTCTACCCGGCTAGCGGTATGTCTGGCATGAGCGGAATGTCAGGGATGGGTGGCATGAGCGGAATGTCTGGCATGGGCGGTATGAGCGGCATGTCCGGGATGGGCGGCATGAGTGGCATGTCAGGCATGGCCGGAATGTCAGGTATGGATGGCATGTCAGGCATGAGTGGCTGGCGTTAATCGACTGTTTGTGACTGGAATACCCAGTCATAACACTCCCCTGAGCGCAAGGATGCGCTCGAATCCTATTAATCCAATTTCATATTTTCCAATAGGGCTTCATCTGAGGAAGATCTAATGATTTTACCCATCAGGACCTTGATTCCACTGTTATTGCCGTTATTGCTATCAATTGATCCGGTTTTTGCCCGTGATATTGGTCCTGAAGATTATGAACGATCACGTTGGCACCCAATTCATTTCAAACCTGATATCGATAACGCAAAAGATGAACAATGCCTCAGCTGTCATCAAGAGATACTGGACAGGAAGGTACTGAATCAGTCACCGGCAGGCATTACTTCGACAGAAGTTTTAGCCTGGTATCAAACCCTGTCGACCTATGAAGGTGAGCAGGAGACCTTCCATCGACGCCATTTGGTAACACCACTGGCAACTGAGCTGATGGATTTAAAATGCATTACCTGCCATCAGGGTAACGATTTAAGAGAAGAGGCAGTGAACCCTCCAGACCATGATAACCAAGAACTGACACTTCGCAAATCGGTCAATCCGGACATCTGCCTGATGTGCCATGGGGCGAATGCCTATGAGTTGATGGGCCTTCCCACTCCTTGGACGGAATCCCGAAAAAACTTTCAAAACAACTGCCTTCTCTGTCACTCCTATATCCGCACTGAGCGGCACCAGGTCAACTATTTGAAAGCGGAAGCCATCGAGGCAGCCGGTAAAGCGAATTCAGACGTCTGTTACGGCTGTCATGGTGGTCGCCAATGGTATCGAATTGCCTACCCCTACCCCAGGCACCCCTGGAAAAGCATGTCGAGCGTCACCCCAGGATGGGCCAGAGATAGACCAACCGAATCGGAACCCAGGTTCCGCAAAGAGATCCAGCAGGCGGCAAACTAGCAACCGCTGACAGTGTGAGGTACGGATGAGTATAGAAAAACTGACCCAAAGTCTGAATGAACGATTGAATCTCTCCCGACGTTCATTCCTGAAATCTGCAGCCGTGGGTGGCGCATCTGTGGCTGCCGGTGGTTTGGTGGAAATGAAGACTGCCAAGGAGGCCAAAGCATTTGCCTACGAGCCCTATCCGACAGACGATCAACTCGAAACGGTGGTAACCAGTTGTGCCCATAATTGTGGCTCGAGGCATATGTTGGTCGCTCATAAGTATAAAGATGTGATCGTACGTCTCTCTACAGACGATGGTCGCTACCAGCGGAATGGCCATTTCGGTAAGGATGACAACGAAGAACCACAACTGCGAGCTTGCCTTCGAGGCCGCTCCTATCGACAACGGCTCTACTCAGCTGAACGCCTGCTCTACCCCATGATGCGGGTTGGCAAGCGGGGTGAGGGTAAATTCAAGCGTATCTCATGGGATGAGGCCCTGACACATGTTGCCAGCAAAATGGTCGAGATCAAGGACACATATGGCCCTACTGCTCTGGTGGATCAGAGTTACGCAGGCGCCTCCTATGGGGTGCTTCACAAATCCGATCAGATCGAGGGACTACTGGGTCGCTTTCTGGGTATGTTTGGCTGTCGAACAAGCTCATGGTCGGTTCCCTCTTACCAGGGAACCACCTTCAGCTCACGCATGACCTTCGGCACCATTGAGGATGGCAATGAAGATGATACCTTCGCCCATTCGAAACTGATGATCATGTGGGGTTGGAATCCCGCCTACACCTTCCACGGCGGCAATACCTTCATGTACATGCGCATGGCTAAGCAACGTGGTTGTAAGTTTGTCTTGGTCGACCCCCAATATACGGACTCCGCTGCCGCTTACGACGCCTGGTGGATTCCGATCCGACCTAACACGGATGCGGCGATGATGGCCGGGATGGCCCACTATATTTTCACGAACGATCTGCACGACCAGGAGTTCATCGACAAGTTCTGCCAAGGTATGGACTCCGGTACAATGCCGGACTGGGCCAAGGATAAAGAGAATTTCAAGGACTATGTCCTGGGCAAATATGACGATGAACCGAAAACGCCGGAATGGGCCTCGAAAATATGCGGTGTTCCAGCTGAAGACATCATAAAACTGGCGGATATGTATGCCCGCACCAAACCTGCGGCACTCAAGGCATCATGGGCACCGGGAAGAAACGCCTACGGTGAGCAATACAACCGCATGGCTGCAGCCCTGCAGGCGATGACCGGCAATATCGGCGTTCTCGGTGGCTGTGCTGAGGGTGTGGGCAAGGCCTGGCATGCCGAAGCGGTAGCCTACCCTTACGATCAATACTCTAATATCTGGTTTCAATCCATAAAATCTGATCGCTGGGCTCACTGCGTACTCAACTATCCGAATGTAAAAAGAGAAGAGATCGGATTATGGCCTCGGCAGGACAATACCGACGGGCAGATCCCCAATATCAAAGGCATCTTCTGGCAGGGATCCGATTGGTTCAATCAGCTTACCAACATCAATAAAGAGATTGAGGCGATCAATAAACTGGAACTTGTGGTCTGCATGGACTCGACCATCACTCCCTCGGGCTTGTATGCCGATATCCTGCTCCCCATAGCCACGCACTTTGAACGCCACGATGTGGCACTGCCCTGGTATAAAGGGCACTACTACATTCATCGTCCCAAGGTTATTGAGCCGATGGGAGAATCGAAAACCGATTTCCAGGTTTTCACAGAACTCGCCTACCGTATTGGCGGCGATGTGTTTGGACAGGCCTTCAACCCCAAAGCAAACCGCGACTATTTTCACATCAATGACAATGTGGATGAAGCCTATCTGAAGGAGTGGTGGGAACAGAAAGTGATAGGTCACCAGCATGTGGATATGTCCTGGGATGAGTTCAAACAACGAGGTGTCTATAAATTCAAACTCGACCAACCGCACGTTGCTTTCAGGGAGCAAATAGAGAACGGAAAAGCGTTCCAGACCCCCTCCGGCAAGATTGAAATACTGGCCTCACAACTGGCACAGATCACCGACTGGAAGAAAACCATGTATGGTTATGAGATCCCCTACATACCTAAATGGATCGAGCCCTGGGAGTCGCTGAACAGTCCAAAGACCAGTGAATTCCCCTTCCACCTGATCTCACCCCACCCTCGTTGGAGAACCCACTCCATATTCAATAATTGCAGTTGGTTACGTGAGACTTACGAACAGGAGGTAACGCTGAATGCCGCCGACGCAAAAAAACTCGGTATCAGAACCGGTGATACAGTTGAAATCTGGAACGACCGTGGCCGGGTTGTGGTACCGACCTATGTTACAGAGCGCTGCATGCCAGGGGTGGCGGTATTGCATGAGGGAGTATGGATCGACCTGGATACTGAAGGTGTCGACCGGGCGGGTAACCCGGACATGTTGACCCTGGATGAGCCGAGTCCAGCCGGAGCATTCGCCTACAACACTGTTTTATGCAATATCAAGAAAACGGATCTGGAGCATCGGCCTGGTTGGGACCAGTTGGCCACATCCCGAGCACATGTGTTTAGGCGTGACCTTTAGTCCTGGAGGATAGATCGATGACAAGCAAAAAAGACAAGACCAGGATTAAAGCGGCTGTAAAGCGTCGTAAACGTGAAACCTACACACCGGTTGTACCCGATAAACAGCTTGGATTTGTGCATAACAATGTGGACTGTATCGGCTGTCGGGCCTGTGAAATCGCCTGCAAAGACAAAAATGGACTGGCAGCCGGACCAAGATTCAGGCGGGTTCAATATATCGAAGGTGGCACCTATCCGGACGTCTATGCCTATAAGGTCAATATGTCCTGCAACCATTGCGAATCACCTGCCTGTCTGCCCACCTGTCCGACAGGGGCGATTTTCAAACGTAAGGAGGATGGTATAGTCGATATCGATTCCACCCTATGTATCGGTTGTCGGCGTTGTGAAGCGGCCTGTCCCTTTGGTGCACCACAGTTTGATCCAGGCGATAACATCGTCAAGAAGTGCAATATGTGCGTTGACGAGATTGAAGCGGGTCGTAAGCCTTATTGCGTCATGGCCTGCATGATGCGGGTGCTGGATATCGGATCCATCGATGAAATCTGGAGAGGCAGCCTACAGACTGTGGCGATCGGTCCGACAGACAAAGTTTCGCGACAAGTCAAGAACATGGCCAACATAGAGTTGACCAAGCCCTCCATCGGATTTGTGGCGCATAGTAAAGGAAAGGTTAAATAATGAATCAGCCAGCCGATCAGCACGACGACTCGAATAGAGCACAAGTCGAAATCTTTATGCAAGTTATTGCTGATGACTTACTAAT
Source organism: Chromatiales bacterium (assembly GCA_022360905.1). Classification (GTDB taxonomy): domain Bacteria; phylum Pseudomonadota; class Gammaproteobacteria; order Chromatiales; family Chromatiaceae; genus Thiodiazotropha. Next base: position 44,711 of record JAKSBX010000143.1, on the reverse strand, counting down.
GCTGACCCGCCTGCACGCCAAGGAGCCAGATGCGGAGTTGCTTGAAGTATTGGTGAATTTTGAGTTCCCCAAATCAATGGGGCTGAAACTGGTCGGTGATGACGGTGATAAGGCTACTCAGTTTATGAGTCGTGTGATTGAAATGTTGCCGGAATCTCTCGATGATGAGTATCTCGATAGACTGGCGGCGGACTTTGCGGACATCTATCTGAATCACAGTCTGCAGGCATCACCACTGGAGTCAGTTTGGATCGATGAAGAGAAGCTGACCTGTCAAGAGAGTATGTTTCAGGTACGAGCCTGGTACGAAAGCTATGGTCTGAAAGCAGAAAACTGGCGTATTCGACCAGATGATGACCTGGTATTGCAACTTCAGTTTATCTCCCACCTATTTTCTATTGCTGAATCTATTCAAGAGTTAGAGGATATTGCGCGATTCATGGATGAGCATTTGCTGCGCTGGCTTGGTGAATTTGCAAAACGTGTTGCCCATCGGTCTGCTACACCCTATTTTTCAGCTGTCGCTCTATTGACAGGGGCATATTGTGAGGAGTTAAGGGATCTCTTGGCCACGATTACCAATCAGCCCAGGCCATCAGCGGATGAGATCGCTGAGAGAATGAAGTCTCGATCGGAGAGCCAACAGGTGACACTGAGTTACATGCCGGGCTTGGGACCAGCAGTATAGTTTTAATTGTGATTACTTTGAAAAAGTAAATCTCTTAGGCACATGACACTTCTAAAGGATTTGTTCAATCGAATACGGCGGGAAGAGAGATTACCAGTTGTAAACCCAGACCGTTGTGTGCATAGCCTGGTAGAGATCGCCAGTTGTTCCGCTTGTGTGGATGTATGTCCCACACAAGCTTGGGCCCTGGATGATGAAGCTTTGCTGTTCGATGCGTCTGTCTGTGATGGCTGTGGACTCTGTGTACCCGTCTGTCCGGAGAGTGCAGTTACAGTCCAATATGAGATACTGATCGGTGAATTGGAACAGAGAAAGATCGCACTCAGTGCCTGTGAACAGTCAGGCATGGCGGAAAACCGGGGGGTTTTACCCTGTATCCATCTGATCGGTGTGGAAGATATACTCAAACTCTATCGCCAAGGTCATCTACAATGGGCGACTGCCACCGGCAATTGCACAGAGTGTCAGCGCGGCGGCAGCACTAGCCTGTTTGAGCGGATTCGACAGATCAACAACGCACTTGTTGAGGAAGGGCTCCCGCTCATTGAATATCAACAAACAGATTTCGAGCAATGGCTACACATCCAATCCGGATTGGATGAAAACAACACAACGTCCAATCTCAGCCGGAGAGCCTTCTTAAGAGCTGTGGTAGAGAGCAGCGTCGATAATGCAACCACCCTCTCCAAACAGAACCAACAAGCAACGAATCTCTTCCCTGCGCCGGGGGAGCTAATGCCGAACAGGAATAAATCAACAATCTGGCCCTACGTGCCACAAATCAACAGTCACCGATGCGATGGTTGTGACGCTTGTGTGAAAATCTGTCCGCATAACGCCATCACGCTTATTTCCGAATCTGACAAGAAATTTTATAAAATCAGGCCTGAAGCCTGCACAGAATGCGCAATTTGCCAGGATGTATGTGAGAATCAGGCCATCGCTATCTTGAAGTGGGCAAGGATGCCACAACAGACTCTGGCCTTAAATACCTTTACTTGTTCCAGATGTGGCAACCCAGCTCACACACCATCAGACAACCACCAATCAATTTGCAGGGTTTGTGCTCAAGTCAATCATCAAGGCAACCTTTATCAGGTTATGGATTAAGAATCCAAGATAAGACAAGTATAACAAGTTCATAACATTTCCCCCTTTGATACAGACTTGGCAGCTTTCCTGTGCTCTACTTGAAATCAACGCGCAGAAGTTTGGAAATCTTAGACTATGATCAACTGGCACAAATCTGTTTCCACTGTTCTCTCTATACGGCTTTCCCTACTTTTGATGGTGGCATTCATCACCGCCAGCTGCTCATCCGAAACTCCGGAGCATGAACAACGACACAACAGTCATGGCAAGACTATCGAAAAGCAAAGTGAATTTGCTCCGGGATTGCCATGGCTGAATGTTGAGCGCTCCCTAACCATTGATGATCTCCTGGGTAAAGTTGTTATTCTGGATTTCTGGACATATGGCTGTATCAACTGTATTCATGTACTGTCGGATTTAAAAAAACTGGAACAGAAGTACCGTCATCAATTGTTGGTTATCGGCGTTCATACCCCGAAGTTCGATAATGAGAAAAACCTGCAAATGCTAAGAAAAATCGTAATCCGGTACGGTGTCGACCATCCTGTGGTCAATGATGTCAATGGATTACTGGCAAGCTTTTATGGCATGCGAGCCTGGCCCACACGAGTAGTCATCGACCCTGAAGGCACGGTACTCGGTAAGGTTGTCGGTGAAGGCCGATACGATCAGATCGACAAAAAGATCTCTGAGCTTCTTGATCAGCACAACGAAGTTCTTGATCCTGCTCCCATACCTGTAAAGCTAGAACGTGAGGCAGTTGATGACACACTCTTGTCAGCGCCGGGAAAAATCACTGTAACAACAGACTATATCGCCATAAGCGATACCCTCAACAATCGGATAATTGTTACCGATCACCGTGGTGAAATCGAGCATATCATTGGATCTGGCGCCCTTGGCAGCCAAAACGGCAGCTTTACTAATGCCAGCTTCAACTCACCGCAAGGGCTGGTATTCAAGAACAATGATCTCTATGTTGCGGACACCGGAAACCATTTGCTCAGGTTGATAAACTTCGATAATAACACTGTCAGTACTATTGCGGGTAACGGTACGCTGGAACGAAAACAGAGCGGCCAATATCCTGCCACGTCGATCGGTATGGCCTCGCCGTGGGCGCTTGCGCTTATGGACGACAGATTGTTTATCGCCATGGCTGGAAGCCATCAGATCTGGGTCTATAACATCAGCAGCAAGCAACTTAGCCATTTCGCTGGATCAGGACGCGAGGGTATCTTGGATGGTAATGTTGAACAAGCCACATTCAGCCAGCCAAGCGGTCTGAACATTCACGGCAACTGGTTGTATATTGCGGATTCCGAAGCCTCGGCAGTGCGACGGATTCATCTGAGGAATAAAACGGTAGAAACCTTGGTGGGTAGAGGATTGTTCGATTTTGGAGACAGGGATGGCGATCTGCAGAGCGCCAAGTTACAACATGTGCTCGGTATATCGGTGAAAGACGACACATCGGTCTACCTCGCAGACACCTATAACCACAAACTTAAAAAGCTCGATCTTGAGTCATCCGCAGTGGAATCGCTCATTGGAGACGGTAAACCGGGATTTTTAAGTACTGTAGATGGCCAGCTCCAGTTAAACGAACCAGGAGGGTTGGCCCTTTATGAGCACAGACTTTACATCACAGACACCAATAATGACCGTATTGTTGTCTATGACATCGAAAGCGGAAAACCATCACTTCTGGATATTAAGCCTAATTAGGTGCTTGCCTATAATTCAATCTTATGTCTAAGGTTAGCGGATAAGTAGGATTGATAGCGCCGAGTACAAAGGGACGCCGCTACCAATATTCGCTCAATGAATAAACGCATTAACGCAATTTAATTATGGTTAATTGTCCAAAATCCCGACAGTGAATCTTTATATCCCTTTTTTAGTCAAATCAATAGACAAACATTTGCTGGCATGTTTGAAAAAAACTAAAACAGATTGGGACTAGGTTGAGAAACACTATCCAGATTCAGGCTATATCTTAAACAAGATGCATCGAGGCAGAAAAATAGTATCGGAAAAGATAGATACAGGCAGGAGATCCTTAATAGGCTTAGATAGGGTGAACGCTATGAAGCGAAGAGAATTATTAAAGTCGGGAATAATGTTAAGTGTAAACGCAATTGTTATGTCTGGTTTCGGATTCTACTCATCCAAAACCTTTGCTGCCTGGCCAAAAAGAATCTTCTACACAGATACTATCGAAAGTGCAATCCGTGAGATCACTGGCCAGCCTAGTCGTGAGCTACAAATCAGTGATCGCGTAAAAATTGAAGTGGATAAAATCGTGGAAGACGGGAGTACCGTTCCGGTCACGATAGTAAGCGAATTGGAATCAACAAAAACCATCTATATTTTATCAGACAAAAATCCAAATCCTGTCATTGCCGAATATCAAATGACCACGGAGATATCTCCTGTAATCAGCACAAGAATAAAGATGGGCGGCTCAGGAAACATCTTGGCGCTGGTCGAAACTAACAACGGTTATTACCACACAAGTCAAAGCATCAAGGTAACCGCAGGAGGCTGTGCGTGAATTAGCCATTTCATTTTGAGGATACCGTTATGTCAACAAAAAAGCATAAGCTGCTTGCCAGAAGAAAATCTGGCTATGTACAAGTACGTATGCTTCTCAGGCACCCTATGGAAACAGGAAACCGAAGAGACAAAGTAACAGGACTAAAGATACCGCGTTTTTTTATTCAAGAGTTAAAATGTGAACATAGAGGAGCCGTCGTGCTTTCGTGTCATTGGGGCTGGGGAGTATCAAGAAATCCCTATCTATCTTTCAGACTACTTAATGGGGAGGCTGGTGAGCAGATAACAATCACATGGACAGACAACATGGGAAAATCCAGCACTGTTGCGACGACCATTAAATAATAGCGTTATGGAAGAACTTTCCAAAGCATGGTTAATAGGTGGAGGTTTAGTCATAGGCGCGATCTTCGGCCTATTGGCTCAACGATCAGGGTTTTGCGCGGTCTCTGCTATCAGCAACTCAAAGTTAATGCATGACTACCGCCATTTGGATGCTTACGTCGCTGCTATCGTCGTTGCAATATCGGGAACGCTGCTTCTCGAAGTGACCGGGTTGGTCGATATTAGTACATCCCCATTCAGGCGACCGGCAATCAACTGGGTTGGCGCACTATTTGGCGGGCTCCTATTCGGTGTCGGCGCCATGCTGTCAGGCGGGTGCGCATCGAGGACGCTAATTCGCTCTGCAGAAGGTAATATCGGTGCTATTGTCACACTCTTGGCATTCGCACTCTCCGGTATGGCGACATTGATTGGCATATTGGACCCAGTCAGAGCCCAGGTTGTATCATCAGCCATATTCCTGGAATCAGGTGATGCCTCACTATCAAAATTGATAGATCAGCCTCACTATCTGTTGCCAGTTATTGCGGTATTAATAGGCATTACCTTTGTTTATCGCCACTTAAGAGATCAAAAAAATTGGTCCTATGTTTTATATGGCGGAGGCATTGGCCTATGCGTCGTTGTCAGTTGGTGGATAACCGGTGTACTGGGTCAGGATGAGTTTTTCGAAACGCCACCCTCCTCCATAGCGGTAGCGGGACCACTTTCACGTGGTGCGGTTTATTTATCGACAGGTGAGATCACAGGCAATCATTTCGCCTTTTATCTACTGCCTGGAATGATTTGCGGCGCTTTTGCCAGCGCACTCCTTTCCGGGAGATTTCATTGGGTACCTCCTGCAGGTTCGATGGTGGGTAGTTATCTGTTAGGTGGTATCTTGATGGGCGTCGGCGCTGTATTTGCCGGTGGCTGCAATGTTGGGCAGGGGCTTACCGGTTTGTCTACGTTTTCAATTACATCAATCATTGCTGTTGGCGGTATTTTATCCGGAATGTCATTGACATTGGCGTGGATTAATAAAAAAACCAAGTAAACTTAACGTGTTACAGCCTGTTTAACGCTTCAGCGATTGAGTCCGTCTATTCCAAAGGTGATATTAACTCACTAAATCAATCAACTATTATTAGGGGATAAAGACGATAATCATTCTCAGTACGAATGGTGCAGCTTCAGCCGGATCAATGCGCTGAGCGGCCAGGAGCAGAAGGAGTTATTGATGAAGTCTCACCCTACCCCCATGCTGGACCAGTTGGAAAGTGGCGAATGGCCAAGCTTTATCACGGGCATTAAAAGATTGCGCGATACGCATCCCGATCTTCGCATTCGAGAAACAACCAATGACCTGTTGGGCCAATTGGAATACTCCTATGAAACCCGCAAGGGATACTGGAAAGGCGGTACGGTCAGTGTTTTTGGCTATGGGGGCGGAATCATTCCCCGATTTTCAAGCGTTAGCGATCTGTTTCCAAAATCGAAGGAATTTCATACCCTGCGCGTGCAACCACCGGCCGGAAACTACTACACCACAGACATCTTGCGACAGCTGGCAAACAGCTGGGAGAAATGGGGCTCTGGCCTGGTCACCTTTCACGGACAGACAGGCAACATCATGTTCATCGGTGCGAACACAGAGAACACCCAACACTTCTTTAATGAGATCAATGAATACGGTTTTGATTTAGGCGGTGCGGGGCCCTGTGTGCGTACCGCCCAATCCTGTGTGGGGTCCGGTCGTTGTGAACAATCTTGTACCAACGAACATGAGATCCATCGTCGCTTGGTCAACAACTTCCTCGACGAGATGCACCGGCCGGCACTACCGTATAAATTCAAATTCAAGGTTTCCGGCTGTCCCAACGACTGCATGAATGCCATCGAGCGCGCCGATTTCGCGGTAATCGGTACCTGGCGAGACGATATGCAGGTGGATCAGAGTGAAGTGAAACAGTATCTCTCTGATAAGGGCCGGCAATACATCATCGATAACGTCATCAGCCGCTGCCCCACCCACGCACTCTCACTGACCAATGAGGATAGGCTGGAGGTGGAGAATGCCGACTGTGTGCGCTGCATGCATTGTCTCAATGTGATGCCCAAGGCACTCTCACCCGGAAAGGATAGAGGCGTCAGCCTGCTGATCGGCGGTAAACGAACCCTGAAGATCGGCGATCGTTTCGGCACTATGATGATTCCGTTCATGAAACTCGAGAATGAGGAGGATTATGAAAAACTGGTGGCGCTGGCAGAGGAGACCATCGACTTCTTTGCTGAAAATGCCCTCGAGCATGAACGTATTGGGGAGATGATCGAGCGCATCGGTCTGGTGAACTTCCTCGAAGCGCTGAATATTGATGTGGACCCCAATATGATCGTGCATCCACGGGAGAACTCCTATGTGCGCACCGATCAGTGGGAGGAAGAGGCCCGAAAATGGTTTGAACACCATCCCCGCGACGACCAGTCAGCGGATGTGGCTTGAGGAGAGATCTGGTGGCAAAAGCAGAGCGTAGAATCCCGATTGAAAGCGGCTGCCCAGACGGTATTCAATATATGCATCCCGTGATGCGTGAGAATTTCGGTCACTGGCGATACCACGAAGATCCCAGACCGGGAGTCCTTCGTCACGTCGCCGAAAGTGGCGATGAGATCTGGACCGTGAGGGCGGGAACCCAACGGATTCTGGATCTCTTTACGCTACGTAAACTGTGTGAGATCGGTGATGAGTTCGCGGATGGTTATGTACGTTTCACAATCCGCAGCAATATCGAGTTTATGCTCTCCGACGGCGATCGGGTGGCATCGTTGATTGAAGCGCTGGAGTCGAACGGCTTCGTGGTTGGCGGTACGCGAAACTCCGTGGCGGCCATTTCCCATACCCAAGGTTGGCTGCATTGCGATATACCCGCCACGGATGCCTCAGGCGTGGTCAAATCGATGATGGACCAGTTGGTGGATGAGTTTCGTCAATGGAACATGCCCAACCGAGTGCATATCACCACCTCCTGCTGTCAGATCAACTGCGGTGGCCAGGGAGATATTGCAATCAATATTCAACACACCAAACCGCCAAAAATCGACCATACCCAGGTGGCGAACGTTTGTGAGCGACCATCAGTGGTGGCGCGCTGTCCGGTAGCGGCGATTCGGCCTGCCATGGTCAACGGCAAGCCCTCCTTGGAGGTCGATGAGAGAAAGTGCGTATGTTGCGGAGCCTGCTATCCACCCTGTCCACCGATGCAGATCAACGACCCGGAACACTCAAAGCTGGCGGTATGGGTTGGCGGCAATCACTCAAACGCCCGGGTTCGGCCCACATTCCAAAAGCTGGTGGCAGCCGGAATACCCAATAATCCACCGCGCTGGCCGGAGGCCACGGCTATTGTCAAACGGATCCTCAAAGCCTATCAGACGCATGCCAAAGACTGGGAGCGAATCAATGATTGGGTGGAACGCATCGGTTGGCCGCGTTTCTTCGAGTTGACAGGCTTGCCTTTCACCAAATTTCATATCGATAACTGGCGAGGGCAGCAGAAGAGCCTGAATGCCTCCACTCATCTTAGGTTCTGAGCGGAAGCTTTAAGGTCGTCTCCCCCTTTTTAGTTAAAAACCATCCTAATCGCCACACAGCAGCACGCCGTTTTGTGGCCAAGGATGGTCTGTTGCTGCCTCGATGTCGATTTTGAGCACCCGTTTGAGATGCTGTGCCCGGCTCACCGAGTCTTTGTATTGGACAGAATAGATCGGGTCAGAGTATAGGTTTCTGAAATCACTAAAAAACCTCTCTGACCCGACTTTCACAGACCAATCGATTCACACCTCAAACCGCTCTATTCCACAAGATCCCGATAGGCATGCCAGGTAGCATGAGCGGCGAGCGGAAAGAGGATCACCAAACCGACATATAGGGTTATGAAGCCTGCAATGATGATAGCCACGAGGATAGCTGCCCATAACAGCATAGGCAGAAAGTTGTAGCGTACCGCATTCCAGCTTGTCTGGATGGCATCGAATACGTTGCTGTTGCGATCCAACAACATGGGAACCGAGACGGCACTGATACTGAATATGATGAATGCAATTACCGCGCCACTGCTGATACCAACCACCAGCAGTTGCAGACCTTCCCAGCTACCGAACAGGGATGTCAAAAAGCCTTGCCAAGTTGCAGGTGTGATACCGGTAAATGTCAGGGCGACAATAAGGTGAGCCAGGGTTACCCAGGCAATCAGCGATACAATCAACACCAGCCCCATGTTGAATGTGTGGAAGCTGTTTGTCCAGACCTGCTTCATGGCCTTACCCAGTGAAGCTTCCTCCCCCGCTTCCAATTGACGACTGATTGCATACAAGCCGATAGCCAATAGCGGTGCAACGAGGAAAAAACCTGCAAGTAGCTGAGGAAAGAGAAAGTACATGCCACTTGCTACAACAGAAATGGTTAATAGATAGCTGATAATGGCCAATGCCAGTCCATACCCCAGACTTTGGGCAGGCGCGGCCTTGATGTCCTGCCACCCTGCGGATAACCACCTCCAGGGATGATCCGTGCTGATATCACGGACCTCCGCAATCGTAACTGGCCTGGCATCATAATGGTGAATGACAGTATGACTCATGATTACCTCCGTTGTTTTACCGATCCCGTTGGATCATGGGGAGATATTTAATATGACAAAGTCTAGGGTCATTATGTTGCACCACTATCCGCTAGTGAATGTAGTGAAATTCAGCTCGACTATGGACTGGCGGTAGATAACCTCTGCCTTTGGTTGTCAGAAATCAGTTAGAACGGCAGCTACCCGGGCCAGAAACTCATATCGCAGCAAAAGATGGGATTCTTATTCTGTCGGCTGGGTAACTTGGATCTCACACCTTGGACCAAACAGAACCGGCTGAAAAAGATAGACGGTTCGCTAACATGTCGTCATCCCGGCGAATGCCAAACATAAGCGCGAAGCGCGTTGAATGACTGAAAGTCGGCCCTAAGGATGAGCGAAGCGAATAATCCATGTATGGAGGTTCCTGGATCCCGGCATTTGCCGGGATGACCAAATCTGATATCCCTATTCCTACTTTGCTATTGGCGAATATTTGCGGTGATTGGCGTCCATTTGCTGCCAACAGTACTCTCACCCTCTGAGTAGTGCTCAGGTTGTTTTGGTTAAACGGAAATAGGTGAACTTCTGCTCTTTGCCTGCCGGAGTGGTGTGGCACTCGTCCAACTCCTCCACCAGCTCGAAATCTTCTCCCAGTTCAGCCAATAGTTTCGAAGTATTGTACTGAACGATATCCAAGCCACTGCATTGTTCAGGCCCGCCGATTGCAAACGCGGCGATGATCAGATGTCCGCCTTGCTTCAAGGATCGAATCAGTACCTCTAAATATTTGCGGCGATCGGCCTGCTCGGTCAAAAAGTGGAACACGGCCCGATCGTGCCAAACCGAGAATTGATGAGGCGCCTCGAACTCTGTGATATCGGTTTCGAACCATTCGATATCGTCGGCGGCCCTGCCCAATCTGTCCATCGCACTGGCCAAGGCATTACCGGAGATATCCAAAACAGACAGCTGTTCGTATCCTTGTTGATGCAGGTGGTCGACGAGAGACGATGCGCCGCCTCCGACATCGATCACAGCCTCACTTTTACCTATCTTGGTATTCTGAATAAGCGCCAGAGAGAGGCTAGGCCGCTTTTGATACCAGCTGACTTCCAACGCGGATTTGCTGCGATAGAGTTTTTGCCAATGGGATTTTCTGTCAAACATGGTCCTGGCTGTTTCAATTATTCAGCGTTGATATCGGGTTATTACCTTAATTATAGTGGGTATAGTTGGCTTTTGACTCTGCTATCGAATATCTGGTGACGCCAATTCAAAGCTGCAAATTAGCCATTGGCCATCATATCTCTGAACGCCGGATAATACCGCTCGATGATGTGATAGAGAAGTGTCTGCTCCGGCTGGTGTTGGGCCATAGGCACAACTATGAGTTGGAAGGCGAGTCTTGTTGCCAGGGTGACGCTTTGCTGCTAGATCGAAGAGCCCCCTCCAAACGGGAACCGGGAAAGCCGTGGCAATAGAGCGCAGGTATCCCCGATGGGTCCCCATATTCCGCATAGGCCAGGCACTGTCCGTCCGGAAGAGCTACAGTATTCATAGACTGAGGTTCAGAGTGTTCAGGCCGGACGGCTCTACAGGCTTGGAAAAAAGGTATCCCTGGGCAGCGTTGCATCCATGTTGCTGAAGAAAACGTAGTTGATCGAGGGTTTCAACACCTTCGGCAACGATCTCGAGATTCAGTGTTTGTGCCATTGCAATGATTGCCTGGGCGATGGCCACATCATCAGGGTTGCCAGGTATTTCATTTATGAACTGGCGATCAATTTTTAGCACGTCGATTGGCAGCCGCCTGATAAGACTCAAGGATGAAAAACCTGAGCCAAAGTCATCGATGAAGACGGTGATACCCATTTTCTGAAATGCTTCGAGCGTCTCGATGGTATGTTGGATATTCGGCATCGCGGCGCTCTCCGTGATCTCGACTCCCAGCTTGTCCGACGGCATACCGGTTTCGTGAAGTATCTTGATCATATTATCGACCAGGTTGCTTTGCAGGAACTGGTGGGGAGATAGATTGACGGAGAGGATTCCGACGTCGATACCTTCTCTTAACCATGTCTGGTATTGGTTTAGCGCCTCTCTTAATGCCCAATAGCCCATGGTGACGATTAATCCCGTCTCTTCCGCTAACCATATAAAGTCAGATGGCATCACCAGTCCCTTAACTGGGTGATTCCAGCGCATCAGGGCCTCGACTCCCGAGACCTTACCGGAATCAAGGTCGATTTGTGGTTGATATACGAGAGTCAGTGCGTTGTTGTTGAGCCCTTCACGCAAGTCACGTTCCAGATCTACCTTTTTGAAAATGTTTTCATTCAATTCTTTATTGTATGAGTGATAGGTATCCCGTCCCTTCTCTTTCGCCTTATACATCGCAATGTCGGCGTTTTTTATCAAGGTTTCTGAATCGATACCATCATCAGGATAGCGGCTGATACCAATGCTCATGCGAATATGGTATTGCCGACCTGCCAAGTCGAACGGATCGCTCATGCATTGCAGAATCTTTTTCGCCACGTTATCAGCATGTGAAGCTGTGTCCACAGTGGGTAAGAGAATAATAAACTCATCACCCCCCATGCGGGCGATGGTGTCGTTTTCTCTCAATAGTCCACTCAGTCTATTGGCCACCTCCTTGAGAAGTTGGTCGCCGGTGCTATGTCCTAAAGTGTCATTGATACTTTTGAAGCGGTCAAGGTCCATGAACAGAAGAGAAAAGTAGGTATGATTGCGTTGAGCGTGAAGAATTTCCTGTTCTAGCCTGTCCATGAAAAGATGCCGGTTGGGAAGGTTTGTCACGCTGTCATGGTAAGCAAGTTCGTGTAACCTGAGGCGTAACTCCTGCTCTTTTGTGATATCAGAAAAAACTCCGACATAGTAGGCTGGTTTTTGACGATCGTCATAAATGGTACTGATGTTCAACCACTCGGGGTAGGCTTCACCTGTCGCTTTCCTATTCCATATTTCGCCGCACCAGATTCCGGTTTCTGCTATCGCCTCCCACATATCCTGATAGAAGGAGCTGGTATGCTTTCCCGATCTTAAAATCCTCGGGTTTTTTCCCAGTACTTGATTGCGGGTGTAACCGGTAGTTTTTTCGAATGCCTTGTTGACGAAACAAATCTTGGTGTTATTGTCTACGATCATCACGCTTTCGAGTGTCGTATCGATTGCTTTACTCTTGATCTGTAATTCCATAGCGAGATCATATATTTTTGTGATATCGCTAACGGCAGCCAGCCAGGCGGTATTACTCTGTTGGTGAGGTTCTTTTGTTCTATGTAGCTGAAACAAGCCATGAAAAGACTTACCGCCTTCACATACAAACCCGAGTTCATGCTCTACTACGTTTGCTTTGCTGTTAAGCAGGTGCTTAAGTATCGGAGATTCGCTATCCAGAATGAAACGCCCAATCGGGTATTTAATAATCTTTTCCCGTCCCAGCCCAATCATTTCGCAGAATTTGGTATTACACTCCGTGACTATCCCCTTTTCATTTAGCGAGAGGTATCCGACCGGTGCAGATTCGTAGAGCATCGAGTATCTGTCCCTCGACTCGGAAATAGTGACTTGCGCATTGCGTAATTCCTCGTTCTGCATCTCCAATTCAATCTGATGGACCTGGAGATCATGAATGATCGATTGAGTCTCTTTATCGGAATAGGTTTGTAATCGCTCCTTGGGTTGTGAGGCCGCTAGTTGCTCGGCTTGTTCTCGAAGCTTATCTCTCGTTCTGGTGTCTGTTGTCTTAGTCACGTCTGACCTCTAGTAGTCGTCTGCTTGACCGATAGAGGAAACGCCGATGGGTTGCTCCAAATCATTAAAAATAGGTGTGTGATTCCAATATATGAGTTTTGGTTCATTATCTCTGCATGTGATGAAATGTTCGTGTTTGCGAGGTATTGCGGCTTTGCCGTCAATAAAGTTCTGGAAGATCGCGTTAACTTCTGTACGCTGCGCCGGGGATACGCAAGATTCTATCCACGGTTTACCCAAAATATTGTTTCGCTCCAAGCCGATTATTTCCAGGCAGTAATCATTGATGAACATAACGTTTCCATGCTTGTCGAGCTGAACCGCGATCATGTCGAGGTTTTCCAGGGTCGATCTGAACAGATGCTCGGAGCGAACTAACGCCTCCTCCACCAGCCGGGTGTCAGTGATATCTTTGACAATACCCACCATACGTACGGCGCGGTTGTGTTTGTCGGTATGAACTTTTCCATGTTCGAGCATCCAATGAACTGTTCCATTAGGCCAGACAATGCGATGCTGGACTTTATATGGCCTGTCGGGATTGTCCAGGCAAGCCTGAACTTCCTGCTCAACAGTTTTTCGGTCGTCTTTATGCACAGTATCTAAAAAAGCGTCATAAGTGCCTTTGAACTCTCCCGTGGACAAACCGAACATTGCTTCAATCGTATCGGACCAGACTAGTCGGTCCGACGAAATATCCCAATCCCAACTGCCCAGGTTTGCCGCCTCCTGAGCAAGTTTGTTCCGTTCTTCGCTATGCATCAAAGCTTTCTGTATCTGTTTTGCGGTATTGATGTTTACGAAAGTAAGCAGTATGCCCGAGTAGAGATCGGGGCCGATCTGATAAGGGAAGACACGCATCAGATAGTGGTTGCCGGCTCTGTCGTGTATCTCCTGCTCGATGACTTCGTGGTTCTCATTGGCACGCTGTACCAGGTCGTCGAGGTCCAAATCATCGAGATTGTGAGCGATGTGATCAAAGGGCCTGCCGATATCTTGATCGATGATGCGCAGAAAGCGGGTGATTTCCGGTGTATACCGGCGAATTTCCAGATTTTGATCCAGGAATAGCGTGCCGATCTTGATGTTGTTTAATATGTTGTCAAGGTCGTTGTTGACTTCGGTTAGTTCGGTGATTTTGCTCTGGTGTTCAGCATTGACGGTGTAGAGTTCTTCGTTGACCGACTGTAATTCTTCATTGGTGGATTGCAACTCTTCGTTGCTGGCCAGCAACTCTTCGTTGGTGGCTTGAAGTTCTTCGTTCGATGTCTCGAGTTCCTCAACGGTTGCCTGAAGGTTTTCGCGGGTAAATTGAAGCTCTTGTTCCAGATCGTTAATACGCTGCGCGGCCTCTTTCCCAACATCATAGGATTGTGTCTTGCCATCGCCGCTTCCGGCCTCGAGTTGTGCATGTTCTTCAATGGAGATGGCTATCAACGGGTCTTGGATTCTACTGGTCGGTAATAGAGTAATCCGCATATCGACCGTTTTCGGGGCTCCGTCAAGATCACGAAGATGGATGTTACTGTAGTCGATATCCGACTGATTTTTCAGTACTTTCTGAATGCCGGTCGCAATGGGTATGGCGAGATCCTTGCGTGCAAGTTTACTCACGTCCGTGAGCATCTTTCCGGTAGGAAACTTCAGGTAGTCGCTTGCATCGCCAACCATGTGCAGAATTTCCATCTTCTGGTTGATGACGATGGTAAACGGCAGGTAGCGTTCACTCATGCCTTTTAGGAGACGTTCGATGACCCGCTCTTCATCGTGAATGCCCGTGTGTTGGTGGCGATGGCTAAACTCCGGGTGATTTCGAACCAGTTTGCCGGAGGCGTCAAATGACATTGCAGGCTCGGACAGAACATCACGCCGCTTGCGGCCCCGGGATTTGTAGATTTTCCATTTGTGATGCAACGGATCGAAATAATCTGCCATATCGCCGGTGGTTTCACTTGCCCCAAGGAAGAGTATGCCCCCTGGGTTGAGGGAAAAATTGAACAGCTCCATAACCCTTTGTTGTAAAACGGGCTGTAGATAGATGAGTAAATTCCGGCAACAAATCAATTCGATATTGGTAAATGGCGGATCTTTAATCACATTGTGCTGTGCAAATACCACCATCTCACGGATATGCCGTGCAATAAGATAGTCATTTTCCCGGCGGTGGAAGTATTTGCTCAGCAGCTGGGTGGGTACATCCGCAGAGATACTTTCCGGATAAATGCCTGTGCCTGCGGTGGTAATGGCATCTTTGTCCACATCGGTTGCAAAAATCTTGATCTCCGCCATTTTACCCAGATTGGACATTATTTCGTGGCAGATGATGGCCAGGGTATAGGCCTCTTCTCCGGTTGAGCAGCCGGATACCCAGAAGCGGATCTGCTTGGATTCGGATCGTTGTATCAGGTCCGGCAGCCAATTTTCCCACAACTGTTTGAAGGCTTGAGGGTCGCGGAAGAAGTTTGTTACGCCTATCAGCAGGTCCCGATGGAGGGTATCGATCTCCGCCGGTATTTTTTCCAGGTAGCGAACATAATCGCGTAGCGACAACAGCTGGTTGACCGTCATGCGGCGTTCGATGCGGCGTACCATGGTGCTGGGTTTGTAATAGGTGAAGTCGACACCGGTTTTTTCTCGCAGCATGGAGAAAATCCGGTTGATACCGTCTTCATCACTGAGCAGGGTGTCGGATCTTTCGCTCTTTTTGACGTAGGGGTGATGGATG
Organism: Chromatiales bacterium; assembly: GCA_022360905.1. Taxonomy (GTDB): domain Bacteria; phylum Pseudomonadota; class Gammaproteobacteria; order Chromatiales; family Chromatiaceae; genus Thiodiazotropha. Next base: position 28,924 of record JAKSBX010000143.1, on the reverse strand, counting down.
TATGAGATCAGCTGTCCAGGCATCTCCTCGGGGGCGAGAATATAGTCCACCAGTCCGGTTGCGATAGCTGAGCGGGGCATTCCGTCAAATCCGGCTGTCTCTTCATCCTGGACCATGACCATGCCGACCTTTTCCTTGATTGCCCGAACGCCTCGGGTGCCATCCGAGCCTGTTCCCGAAAGTATGATGGCGACTGCTTTGTCACTCTGGTCCTCGGCGAGGGAGGCAAGGAAAATGTCTATCGGCAGGTTGATTCCACCATCCCGTGTCTGCTCGGTCAGCAGCAACTTTCCATGGAAGATGCGTAAATCGTGATTAGGCGGTATCAGGTATACGTGATTCGGTTCGACGACCGTGCCTTCCTTGGGGCGGCATACCGGCATTTCAGTACGTTTGGACAACAGCTCCGCCATCAGGCTTTTGTGGTCCGGTGACAGATGCTGAACGACAATGAAAGCACAGTCGCTGTCATTCGGCATGTGCTTGAAGAAGGCATCAATGGCTTCCAATCCCCCTGCCGAAGCCCCGATTCCTACATAGTGTGAAGGTGCCTTTGATGCTTTATCACCAGTGCTCATTTCGATTTTGCCTGTAACCCTGATTTACTGATATGGGTCGAAATATTAATATCCCTCAGAGGTTCATGTAAGATGGGTTATACTCAATTAAATAGAGTATAAATACTCTATTTTTGTATAAATAATGGGTATTTATGTATACGATAAGCGAAAGAAATACCTCCCACGGCTATGCCGGGGTAGAATTGCAGCAGGCCTATATCGTCAATTCCGATCCGGCGAGCAATAGTGTTACGGCTTCTATCCTCTCCACGGTTCAGGTGAGAAGCCATGCCTACCGAACCCCTTCCGAGTTCATGGAAGCGCTGCCCTTGGCTCCCTCCGCCTGTTTGTTGGTCAACTTCGTATTGCCTGAAATCAATGGACTTCAGCTGATGGGAAGGCTGAGAAAACAAGGCTACTATCAGCCATGCATATTCATGGCATCGAGGGTTGATCCGGGGCTGATCGTCACTGCAATGAATAGAGGCGCTTTCGGATTTATTAAAAAGCCCTTTGAGTCCATGGAACTGATCGATATGGTGCAGCGAGCTTTGAATGTGAGCCGGGCCATATCACCCTACATGGAAATAGCATTGAGCTATAAAGAGGACCGTAACTCATTGAGTAACCGGGAGCGGCAGATTCTTTCTCTCCTGGAACTGGGAAGGACAGCTCGGGAAGTGGGGGCGGAGCTGAATCTCAGCTTTCGTACGGTGGAAAACCACCGTATCCGGATATTCCGCAAGCTGGGTATCAGGCAGCAAAGCCAATTGGTTCAGAGAAGCACCTCTTTAGGCTTGCTGCGCGCCCAGGGCTTGATCGAATAGTCTTTTGCTTGTCCCGGATTTCTCACCAGGTCGTTGGCGCTGAGTTCACCGTCACTGACTCCCAAGGGCAATGTGTAACTACCCCGCTTATCCGGTGTGAAGCTGACACTGACCGAACCGCTATACAAATCCGAGTTTCACGAGCCGGTGGACGGTCACGACGCTACACTGGTCAATACCGATCCTGGCATTCACCTTTTCCATCAGGTGATCATGGAGCTTCCTGGTAGTTACCTACTCCTTGGAACAGGCAGGTTTGATACGGCGGATATTACACAAAAGGTTCCTATGACTACATTGGGCCTTTTACGAATACGGAATAGGTCGCGGTGTTTCTCTCTTCGGCTGCCGCCTCGCGAGCATAGATGTCGGCCATCTCCTGCACCACGCCATCGGCTAGCTCGCTCTCTACGGCATCGCGCACATCGACCACAATCAGATCGATATTAAGGGACTCCCCTGCCAACGGATGATTGGCATCCACCATAATTTCATCCTCATTAACCTCGATCACGGTCACCGGTTTCCGGTTTGCCGGCGTACCGGCGCTAAAGGTCATCCCCGCCTCCACTACGCCATCATAGTTAAAGCGGTCACGCGGGATCATACATATAAGCGCTTCGCTCCAGGAACCGTAAGCTTCTTCCGCTTCCAGTACGAACTCCCGCCTGTCTCCCACCTGGCAGCCCTCTATCCGCTTTTCGATGGCGGGTAAAACCGTCTCTCGTCCCTGGATGAAGGAGAGTGGATCGCAGTAGTCGCTGCTGTCGACCAGTTCATTTTTTGAGTCCATCATGCGATATTCGATCGTGACGACTTTATCCCGCTCGACTCTCATCAGTGCTCTCCTTTGGTCCTGCGGATACCGGCCAGGCGATTGCCCTGCTTCTGTGGCCCGCCGCGTGGAAAAATGTCATGCAGATAACGGTTGTTGCCGCGCGATGGGCCCCAAACCTGTTTGAAGTGTTTGATCATGTCCCGAACCTGGGCTTGCACACGATGGGACTGGTAGTAGCCCCGGATGTAACGGATCACATCCCAGTGATCCTGCGTAATCTCCAGACGCTCTTTTTTCGCAAGCGCGTAGACATAGGCTTCACTCCAATCATCCATATCCTGGATATAGCCCTCCTGGTCGGTGGCAATCTGTTTGCCGTCGACATCGAGGTATTCGATTCGGGTAGCGTAAGGATTGGTGCTCATACTGCTTCCTCATTCATGCAACTGAACAAGATATCGTTTTGATTTCTCACTCAAGCCCCCTCGCCATAAGCAGAGAGGGCCTGAGTGAAGTCTCTATCAGTTCATACTGACCCGCTTCACACGCACGATCTGGTAAGCGCGACCCAGATAGGTCAACGGTACGCTCCAGACATGCACCAGACGAGTGAAAGGAAAGATCAGGAAGACCGTCATACCGAAAAGCATGTGGGTCTTGAAGATCGGCGACACATTGGCGATCAGACTGGGATCCACACTCAGGGTGGCTATGCTCTTCACATATTCGGTGAGTGCGATCATCTCCGAAACATCACCCTGCGCAGCGTGACCGGAAGAGACCAGGATGGTACTCAAACCGAGAACCACAGTGACCAGCAACCAGCCGATGACAAACGTATCACGTGTACGACTTACCGCTTTCACCCGCGGATTGTTGATGCGGCGAATGAAGAGCAATGCCGCCCCCGCCAGGCACATGATGCCGAAGATGCCGCCGGCATAGATGGCGATGTACTGATGGGAGACGTCGGAGATGCCCAGTGCCAGGAACCAGCTGTGCGGCATCAGCATACCCACCAGATGGCCGAAAAAGATACCGAGGATACCGATATGGAACAGGTTGGAGGCGAGACGCATCCCTTTGTTGCTCAACAACTGACTGGAGTCCGCCTTCCAGGTGTACTGCTCGCGATCGAAGCGAATCCAGCTACCGAGCAGGAATACCACGCCGGCGATGTAGGGGTAAGCCCCAAATACTAAATCATGTAAGCTCATTCAATTTCTCCTCCTGGTTCGCCTTAGGCTGCCTGCCCCAACTGGCAGCGATTTTCAATAATCCGCAGCAGACGTGCATAGGGGCTATTCGCCTTCTCAAGATTTTCCGCGAGTACGGTAATCACCTTACGGGCATCGCCCAGAAAGACCCGCGCCTGCATGTCATCCAAGGTAGAGGCGTACTCCAGGATCAGTGGCAGGTAGTCGGGAATCTCCTGTTGGTCGATGTCCAGTCCTTCGGCACGATAGTGCTCAAAGAGATCGATCAAGGCCGGACCGCGGCCACGGTCGTCACCGAACAGGTGGTGGGTCAGATGCAGGGCGTGCTCCGGCGTCATGTCAAAGGTCTGCACGTAATCCGCCTGCATGCCGGTCATATTGTGCAACTGCATCCAGGAGATGAACTGCATCAGATCGTCACGCTCCTGGGAGCTGATATCCTGATCGCTCTTCACCCGTTTGATGATCTCCGGCATATGCGCCATCAGTTCGGTATCCGGGTACTCCAGCAACCGCGCGAGTAACTTATAGATTTGCATCGATATGCCTCCTTAAACTCTCTTGCGGGGCTGTATGCCCTGCGGGGTATGGGTACGCTTACGCGGAGTCGGGAACAGGGTGACCCCCTGGCCGCCGTCACTGCCCTGGGCACTGACGTTACCCGCGGCAAAACCGTTCTGACCCTGAAAGGCGTAGGGGTCCTCCTGCACCATCTCTTCATGGGCGGTGGGGATGACAAAACGGTCTTCATAGTTGGCAATACCGAGCATCCGATACATCTCCTCCGCCTGCTCTTCGGTCAGACCCACGGCCTCCAGCACCGCATGGTTCGGCTCACCCTCGATCGCCTTGGAACGTTGGTTACTGCGCATGGCGATCATGCGTTGCAGCGCACTGATGATCGGCGCTTCGTCACCCGCGGTCAGCAGGTTGGCCAGATAGCGGGCAGGAAAACGCAGGGCGTCCACCTTGGGAATGACGCCGTCCGCCTCAGTGGGCAGATTGTCCTGGTCGATCTGGGTCTGCACCGGTGACAGCGGTGGCACGTACCACATCATGGGCAGGGTGCGGAACTCCGGGTGGATGGGGAAAGCAATCTTCCACTCCACAGCCATCTTGTAGACCGGTGACTTCTGCGCGGCATCGATCCACTGCTGGGGAATGCCGGCATCCAACGCCTGACGGATCACCTCGGGGTCGTTGGGGTCGAGGAAGATGTCGAGTTGCTGCCGATAGAGCTGCTGCACGTTGTCCGTGCCGGCGGTATCGCTGATCTTGTCGGCATCGTAGAGCACAACGCCCATATAACGAATACGGCCGACGCAGGACTCAGCGCAAGCGGTAGGCATGCCCGACTCGATGCGCGGATAGCAGAGGATGCACTTCTCCGACTTGCCCGACTCCCAGTTGTAGTAGATCTTTTTGTAGGGACAGGCACTGACACACATCCGCCAGCCGCGGCAGCGGTCCTGATCGATCAGTACCGCACCGTCCTCCTCCCGCTTATAGATGGCGCCGGAGGGACAACTGGCGACACAGGCCGGATTCAGACAGTGGTTGCAGAGCCTGGGCAGGTACATGTGGAAGGTCTTTTCAAAATCCTTGTACATCTGCTTCTTGATGCCTTCGAAGTTCTTGTCCTGGGAACGGTTCTCGAACTCGCCAGCCAGGTCATCCTCCCAGTTCGGGCCCCAATGGATCTTCTCCATCTGCTGACCGGTAATCTGCGACACCGGACGTGCCGTCGGGCAGGCCTCGGAGAGCGGCTTGTTCTGCAGCTTGGGGTAGTCGTAATCGAATGGCTCGTAGTAGTCGTCAATCTCCGGCATATCAGGATTGGCGAAGATGTTGAGCAGCTTGCTGGTGCGGCCACCGGCGCGCAGCTCCAGCTTGCCGTCCTGCTTGACCCAGCCGCCACGCCACTTACCCTGGTTCTCCCACTGTTTGGGGTAACCGACTCCAGGCTTGGACTCGACATTGTTGAACCAGGCGTACTCCATGCCCTTACGGTTGGTCCAGATATTTTTGCAGGTGACCGAACAGGTATGGCAACCGATACATTTGTCCAGATTCAGCACCATCGCGATTTGTGCGCGTATATTCATCGTTTCGTCTCACTATTCATTGGTTGGACGCAGGCTCAGTTGTTGACGCCTTCCGGGTTGAGCTGGGCTTCGCGCTCGGGTGTGAGCGGGCGTTCCAGCCAATCGACGTCGCGATCCTCGATCTTGTGCACGATGACGTACTCGTCGCGCTGACTGCCCACGGTGCCGTAGTAGTTGAACGAGTAGCTCAGCTGGGCGTAACCGCCAATCATGTTGGTGGGCTTCATCACCACCTTGGTCACCGAGTTGAGGATGCCGCCACGCTTGCCGGTGGTATTGGAGCCGGGCACGTTCACATTCTTCTCCTGGGCGTGGTACATGAGCGCCATCCCCTCGGGCACACGCTGGGAGACCACCACACGGGCCACAGTGGCGCCGTTGGCGTTGACCGCCTCCACCCAGTCGTTGTCCTTGAGACCGATACTCCTGGCCTGGTCCTCGTTGACCCAGAAGTAGGGGCCGCCGCGAAACAGGGTAAGCATGCGCAGATTGTCCTGATAGGAGGAGTGGATGCCCCACTTGGAGTGGGGGGTGATCCAGTTCAGGGTCAGGGTCTTCTTGCCCTTGAGTTTACTCGCCAGGTTCTGCGGCAGGTTGGTGTGCGCACCGAGGTCCTGGGGTGGCCGGAAACAGCAGAGGCCTTCGCCGAAGTCCCGCATCCACTCGTGGTCAAGGTAGAAAGAGGCGCGACCGGTGAGCGTACGGAAGGGAATGTGCTCGTGGATATTGGTATAGCCTGCGGTATAGCTCACCTCTTCCGACTCGATTCCGGACCAGGTGGGCGCGGTGATGATCTTGCGCGGCTGGGCCAGGATATCCTTGTAGCGGATCTTCTCCTCGTGACGACCCTCGTAGAGATGGCTGTGGTCGATGCCGGTCTTCTTCGACAGTGCCGACCAGGACTTGTGCGCCACCTCACCGTTGGTCTCCGGCGCCATCTGCAGCACCGTGTCACAGACCTGTACATCCTCCATCAGGGAGGGCCGCCCTTTGGAGACACCCTCCTCTGTAATCACACCGTTGTGATCGCACAACTGTTCGATCTCCATGTCGGTGTTCCAGTCCAGCCCCTTGACGTTGTTACCCAGCTTGTTCATCAGCGGACCCACCGAGGTGAACTTCTTATAGGTATTGGGGTAGTCGCGCTCCACCACCTTGAACAGGGGCGCCGTCTTGCCTGGGATCAGCTCGCACTCGCCGCGCTTCCAGTCCTTGACCTCGCCGAAGGGCTGGGCCATGGCCATGGGGGAGTCGTGTTGCATGGGCAGGGAGACCACATCCTTGCGCACCCCGAGATGGATCTCGGCCAGCTCCGAGAACTTCTTGGCGATGGTCTTGAAGATCTGCCAGTCCGACTTGGATTCGAAGGCCGGATCGACCGCCTTGCCCAGCGGATGCACGAAGGGGTGCATATCGGTGGTGTTGAGGTCGGCCTTCTCGTACCAGGTGGCGGTAGGCAGAATGATGTCGGAGTAGGCACCGGTGGAGTTGAGACGGAAGTTGATATCCACCATCAAATCAAGCTTGCCGGCGGGTGACTTGTCGCGCCACTTGATCTCTTTGCACTGCTTGCCGTCCACACCCTCCTGCATGACGCCGTTCTGCGCACCCAGCAGATGCTTGAGGAAATACTCGTGGCCCTTGGCGGAACAACCGATCAGATTGGCGCGCCAGACAAAGAGGTTGCGCGGATGGTTCTCCTCCGCATCCACGTCCTCGATGGCAAAGGCGGTATTGCCGCTCTTCAGAGACTCCGCCAGATAGTCGGAGACACCCTGCTCGTCTGTGGCACCGGCGGCCTCCGCCTCCTCGACGATCTCCAGCGGATTCTTGTTGAAATGGGGTGCCGAAGGGAGCCAGCCCAGACGCTGGGAGACTACGTTATAGTCGCCGATCTGGTAACCCTTGTACCTGTCGCTGGCGGTAGCGCCGCGGATGTTGTCGGCCTGCACCTTTTCGTAACGCCACTGGTCGGTGTGAAAGTACCAGTAGGTTGTGGAGTTCATGTGTCGCGGCGGGCGATGCCAGTCGAGACCGAAGGCGATGGGCGCCCAACCGGCCTGCGGACGCAGCTTCTCCTGCCCCACATAATGTGCCCAGCCGCCACCGGTCTGACCGACACAGCCGCAGATGTGCAGCAGATTCATGATGCTGCGGTAACCCATGTCATTGTGGTACCAGTGGTTGATTGCCGCGCCCATGATGACCATAGACTTGCCTTGGGTCTTGGAGGCATTCTCCGCAAACTCACGACCGGTGCGCTCCAGATCGGCGCGCTTGACGCCGGTGACTTTCTCCGCCCACGCGGGGGTATAGGGCACATTGGCATCATCATAGGAGGTGGCCAGATTGTCACCCAGACCACGGTCGATGCCGTACTGGGCCACCTGCAGATCGAACACCGAGCAGACATAGGTCTCTTCGCCGTCACTCAGTTTCAGTTTGCGCACCGGTATGTTGCGCAGCTGAACCGAATCCTCACCCTCTGTGAAGTGTGGAAAGGCAACGGTCACCACATCGTCCCGGCTATCGATACAGGAGAGCTCCGCTTCGATCTCGGACTGGTCCTTGGCGTTCTTCTCCAGCAGGTTCCATTTGCCCTCCTCGCCCCAGCGGAAGCCCACCGAGCCATTGGGCACCACAAAAGATTTGCCTTTGGCGTCATAGACAACGGTCTTCCATTCCGGGTTGTTCTCCTCGCCCATATTGCCGCTAAAGTCGGAGGCGCGCAGGAAGCGCCCGGAGACGTAACGGTCGCCATCCTTATTCAACATCACCTGCATCGGCAGGTCGGTGTACTTGCGCGCGTATTCCTGAAAGTAGGGATCCTTCTTCTTGATGTGGAACTCATTGAGCGCCACATGTCCCATGGCCATGAAAGCGGCGGAGTCGGTGCCCTGTCGCACCGGCATCCAGAGATCGGCAAACTTCACATACTCGGCGTAGTCCGGTGCCATGGAGACGATCTTGGTGCCGTTGTAGCGCGATTCGATGGCAAAGTGAGCATCCGGGGTCCGTGTCATCGGCAGGTTGGCACCGCAGATGATGATGTACTTGGAGTTGTACCAGTCGGCCGCCTCCGGCACGTCGGTCTGTTCGCCCCACACCTGCGGCGAGGCAGCGGGCAGATCGCAATACCAGTCGTAGAAGGAGCCGCAGGCACCGCCGATCAACGACAGATAACGTGAACCCGCCGCATAGGAGATCATCGACATGGCCGGTATCGGCGAGAAGCCGTAGATACGGTCTGGGCCCCACTTTTGAATGGTGTGGATGTTGGCGGCCGCAATCATCTCCACAACCTCGTCCCAGGTGCTGCGTACGAAGCCGCCGAGCCCGCGCACCGAGGTGTATTTCTTACGCTTCTCCGGATTGGCCTGGATGCTCGCCCAGGCTTCGACCGGATCCTTGCCGCTCTTGCGCTCGTCACGGTAGAGGTCCAGCAGACGACCGCGAATCAACGGGTATTTGATGCGGTGTGGGCTGTAGAGGTACCAGGAGAAAGAGGCCCCGCGCTGACAGCCGCGTGGCTCATGGTTGGGCAGATCCGGGCGCGTCTCCGGATAGTCGGTCTGCTGCATCTCGTAGGCGACCAGGCCGTTCTTAACGTAGATCTTCCAAGAGCAGCCACCGGTGCAATTGACGCCATGGGTGGATCGAACCACTTTGTCGTGGCGCCAGCGGTTGCGGTAGGTGTCTTCCCACTGTCGATCTTCGGTGGTGACGATGCCATGACCGCCGGAAAAGGTCTCTTCGACTTTCTTGAAGTATTTCAAGCGATCGAGAAAGTGACTCATGATTCGTTTCTCCTCTGGGCGCCGCTACTACCGGCGCCCGCTGTCAGAATAGGGTGGAACGGACCTGCCAAGGTTTGGGAGTCTCCGACTCGACCTTGTGATGGAGGGGGGATGCAAGTCCGTCCACATTCGCTAACCATTACGGATTTTTAAATTCCGCCTTGGGGCTCAGGTAGTACCACCAGTTGAGCAGCAGGCAGACGAAATAGAAGATGGCAAAGCCGTAGAGTGCAACCTCCGGGGTCGCCAGCTTGATCTGCTCACCGAACACCTTGGGGATAATGAAGGCGCCGTAGGCGGCTACCGCGGAGGTCCAACCCAGGGCGGGCCCAGCCTGCTCCTTGGGGAACACCATGGCGATGGTACGGAAAGTGGAGCCGTTGCCGATGCCGGTCGCGGCAAACAACACCAGAAACAACATCAAGAAGGGAAGGAAAAACTCCTCCGGGGTGGCCGATGAATAGGCCTTTTGCAGGAAGTATGCAACACCAAGGGCCGAGGCAATCATAACGATAGCCACATACTGGGTTACCCTGGCACCACCCACCTTGTCGGCAATCCAACCGCCAATCGGACGGATCAAGGCACCGATGAATGGCCCCATCCAGGCGTACATCAAGGCGGACGGACCGTTGGGATTGGCGATATCGTGGTTCATAACACCATCGGGCCCCATGACGTGGGAGAAGCCGAACACCACCTTGATGGCCAGGGCAAAACCGGCGGAATAACCGATGAAGCTACCGAAAGTCATGGTGTAGATAATACTCATGACCCAGGTGTGCTTATTGCCGAAGATCTTGAACTGGCGTTGCAGGTTCGGCTTGATGTCACCCGGGATCATCTTCATCAGCATCACCGTGGCGAACAGGATGCCGGCAATAACCGGCCACTTGGCCCAGCCCGGCGCACCCAGGCCAGTCGGCGCCGGCAGGATGATGTAGAGACCGGCGGCCGCAGTGATGAAACCGATGATCAGCATGCCGGTGATCTTCGACATGGCGCTGCCGGCAGAACCTATGTGCGGCGACACCTCGTCGGTACGAATATTATTCATGCCGAACCAACCGGCGAAGGCCAAGGGGATCAACAACAGCAACCAGACGAAACCGGCATTATGGATGTAGGTTTCAGACCCGGCCGGGATCTTGCCGATCAGGGTGCCGGAGGTGTTCTGCAGAATCATCGGCTCACCGCCGAAGATACCGAAGGTCATCACCAATGGAATCAGGATCTGCATGGTGGTAACGCCCGCGTTACCCAGGCCCGCGTTCAACCCCAGCGCCAGGCCCTGCATCCGCTTCGGAAAAAAGAAGCTGATATTGGACATGGAGGAGGCAAAGTTACCGCCACCAAAACCGGACAGGAATGCCAGCACCTGGAATACCCACAGTGGGGTGTTCGGGTCCTGCAGGGCAAACCCGGTTCCGACTGCCGGAAGCATCAGCAGTGCGGTGGTGAAGAAAATGGTATTCCGGCCGCCTGCAATACGGATAAAAAAGCTGGACGGAATGCGCAGGGTCGCACCGGTCAGGCCGGCGATGGCCGCAAGGGTAAAGAGTTCCGCCTTGGCAAACGGAAAACCCAAGTTGAGCATCTGCACCGTGATGATGCCCCAGTAGAGCCACACTGCAAAACCGCACAGCAGGCTGGGGATGGATATCCACAGATTGCGGTTGGCCAGTCTTTTACCCGAGGACTCCCAGAATCGGGAGTCCTCGGGATTCCAGGTCGTGATATCTGCCATTGCTTACTCCTCCAACTAAATTTGTTTACAGCTAGGTTTATTCGAGAACGTCAGCGGGCTGAACGCGCAGCTGACCGGAGCGGATCTTCTCCGCCTCCAGTTCCGCCACTTTTCGCGCTTCGGCGTACTTGGCCATCAGCTGCTCGAGCAGATCGGCCTGCTCCATGGCGGCGCGAGCGGCGGCGTACTCTCCGGGATTCTCATGGGCACGAACATAGGCGTCGTAGGCGTGTTGCCGGGCAACCTGCTTCTCCTCCTCCTGACGCTCCTTGGCGAAGGTGTAGTGCATCCAGACCAGGGAGACGCAGGTGGCGCCATAGAGCAGCATGAAGACCACGCTGTTGATGCCGGTGAAATCGATCAGAGCACCGAACATGATGGGAAGCAGGAAGCCACCCATGCCGCCGGCGAGACCGACGATGCCGGAGGCAACGCCGATATTGTCCGGATACTCGTCGGAGAGAAACTTAAACACAGAGGCCTTGCCGAAACCCCAGGCGATACCGACCACAAACAGCAGTGCGGTGAAGACCCAGACGTTGAGACCCACGCCGATACTGACATCGCCGTTGATGGTCTTCACCACCATCTCGGTCTGCGGGTAGGACATGAGAAAAAGGCAAACCCAGGAGATCCACATCACCCACCAGGTCACCTTGTAGGCACCGAACTTATCGGAGAACCAGCCACCGAGGGCACGGATCACTCCGGACGGCAAGACAAAGATCGATGCCAGGAGTGCCGCGGTGGTAATGTCGAAACCATACTCGGCGATGTAGTACTTCGTCATCCACAACGACAACCCGACAAAGCCGCCGAACACCAGCGAATAGTACTGCATGTACTTCCAGATATTCGGATCCTTGAGCAACTTCAGTTGATCCCTCAACGTGACGTGCGAACCGACTTTATGTTTCGGATCCGAGAAGGTGAACATCCAGAAAACCACCACCACCACGAACATGCCGATGGCATAGATCTTCGGCACCGTCTCCCAGCCGTACGCGACAACGACTGAAGGTGCGACAAACTTGGTCAGCGCGGCACCGGCATTGCCGGCACCGAAGATTCCCATGGCAAAGCCTTGCTTTTCCTTAGTGAACCAACGCGCGGTATAGGCGATACCCACGGAGAAAGAGGCGCCCGCGAGACCGACAAAAAGCCCGAGTACGAGAAATTGCCAGTATTGGTTCGCTTCTCCAATCAGATAGAGCGGCAGTATGGTAGTGAGCATCAGCAGGAAGTAGACGATACGTCCACCATACTTATCGGTCAGCATGCCGACGGGCAGACGTGCCAGTGAACCGGTAAGGATGGGCGTGGCAATCAGGACACCGAACTGGGTCTCGTTTAGCGAGAGCAGCTCCTTGATGGGAATACCGATGATGGAGAACATCACCCAAACCGCGAAACAGGCGGTAAATGCCAGGGTGCTCATTGTTAATACAGAGAGCTGCTGTTGTCTCTGTGACGCCATTTTTCACCCTCCTAAAAAATTACTGTGGAGGGCGAAAATATCGGTTTTCGAGTGACTAGGCTATTGACTCAGATCAAGCCGTTTTTGCTGAAAAGAGCGCAACTAATACTTTGGTAGTAGAGACCATACCACCTATAACACTTTGAATATCATGGTATTTAAATGTAGCATGCAAAATACAGGTATATGGATTCCTTGCACGCTGGGAAAAAGGGACTAATCCTAAAAAACCTGCATATTTTCCGCTTCTCTCCATTAGCGAGGTGCAATCCCTGTTCGGTTTTTTCAGTCACACACTACTCGCCCGGGCCGGATTGGCCATGGGGGTGATCACCGTACTGGCAGTTGCCGGTATGGCCAGTGCTGTTTTTATCGCACGCATCACTTATGGTGAAGCGAGCGCCGTCAATATCGCCGGCAGTTTACGTATGCAGTCCTATCGTATTGCCGCGGCCCTGGAGGCACGTCGTAATGGTGATTTCAGGACCAGCGAGGATATCAAGGATTTGATTGGTGAATTTGAAAGCCGTTTCAACGATCCCCAGCTCACCAGTTCAATCTCCGGAGCTCACAACCAATCAGTGCAAACGATTTACTCCCTGGTGGAATCTCGTTGGCATCTTGCGGTCAATCCGCAAATCATTGCATTCATACAGGAGATCGAAACCGGCACATCAGCGACTCGCCTGGATAGAACCAGTCGTACCTTTCACACCCTGATCGAAAGCTTTGTCAATGATATTGATAAGCTGGTCCATCAGCTGGAAGAAGATGCGGAGTCACGCATTCACCTACTAGGTTTGATGCAGAGTATCAGCCTGCTGCTTACATTGATGGTGGCCGCCGCCACGCTCTACCTGATGCAGACCGATATCGTCAGCCCATTACGCGACCTGTTGAGTTCAGCGGAAAAGGCGGGGGAAGGCGACCTGAGTGTGCGTGTCGGACATACCGGCCCGGATGAATTGGGTCGCCTTGGTCAGGCTTTCAATACGATGGCGATACAGCTATCTCGAATATATGAAGATTTGGAGCAGCGCGTTGAAGAAAAAACGCAGGAGCTCACTCAACGCAACAATTCGCTGGAACTGCTCTACGACATATCCCGCGGACTGACCAAAGCACCGATCTCGGAACCGACCTATCGCAAAATGCTCACCGACATTGCCAAAGTGGTCGACGTTAAGGGTATTACACTCTGCCTGCTCGATCACGACAGCCACCACGCCCATCGCCTGGCCAACAGTGGCACGATCCCGCCCATGTGTGAAACGGCAAACTGCAATATCTGCATTGATGACGGAAAACAACGCAAATTGATCATCGGCAATTCCAATATCCTTTCCATCCCAGTCAATGACCAGGAGCAGCAGTACGGTGTGTTACTTATCGAATATCAATTCGGCAATTCCATGGAGCCCTGGCAGACACATCTATTGAATACACTTGGGCGGCATATCGGTATCGCCATTGGGGTTACCCGCCGCATCAACCAGCGCCGCCGACTGGCACTACTCGATGAACGCAGCATTATCGCAAGAGAACTGCATGACTCTCTTGCACAATCGCTTTCTTATCTAAAAATCCAGGTGGCGCGTCTATCCATATTGATTAAACCCGATGAGGTTTCTGCGAATGTCACGGAAGTCATGGCAGAACTTGAGGAGGGCCTGGATGCCTCATATCGCCAACTGCGTGAACTGCTGACAACCTTTCGCTTGAAGATGGATGAAAACGGTCTGGCTGCCGCACTTGGCGAAACCGTTGAAGGATTCCGGGGTCGCAGCAATCTGGATATCAACCTCAACAACCGGATCAGTGGGGATCCACTGAGCGTCAACGAAGAGATCCATGTCTTACAGATCGTGCGCGAAGCGCTGTCTAACATTACCTACCATGCCAAAGCCACGAAAGCGGATATCAGACTCTCACAGAATACAAATGGAGAGGTGATTATCGATATTGAAGACGATGGCATCGGCATACCCCCACAGGCGGAGCGGACACACCACTACGGTCTGGCGATCATGCGTGAACGTGCAAACTCTCTCAACGCTCAAATCAAGATCGAACCCCGGCTCGACAAAGGAACCAGAATACGCCTGCAGTTTCAACCTAAAAACGATCAACCCAACTACTCTCAGGACACGGTAGAAATATGAACGCAACAGCTGCCCAACGAATCGTTGTCATCGATGACCACCCGCTGTTAAGGAAAGGACTGCAGCAACTTGCCGATCTGAGCCCGGATATCGAAATTATCGGCGAAGCCGACAGTGGTCCCGAGGGGATCAACATGGTCAACGAACTGAAACCCGACCTGATACTTCTCGACCTGAACATGCCCGAGATGAGCGGGCTGGAAGTACTAGCTAAATTGAAGAGTAGTGAATCTACCGCACGCGTCGTCATGCTCACCGTATCCAACGCAGAGGAAGACGTTGTTGCGGCACTTCGGTCCGGCGCAGACGGCTACCTGCTGAAGGACATGAAACCAACACAACTCATGCAAAAACTGAATGAGGTCGCCGAAGGCCGGGTTGCCTTATCGCCCAATGTCGCTGAATGTCTGGCCCGCGCCATGCAAGCGGAGGGAGCACGCGACGCTGCACTATCCACGCTTGACCTGACAGACAGGGAGAGAGAGATTCTGAGCCACATCAGCGAAGGCGAAAGCAATAAAGTGATCGCACGCGCACTTTCGATTGCAGAGTCGACTGTCAAGGTCCATGTCAAGCATCTACTAAAAAAACTGGGGCTGAAAACCCGTGTTGAAGCTGCCGTATGGGCGGTGACTCATAAGGATCAATTCTAAGCCCAAACCGAGGAAGTCCCTGGTTTTTTTCTGGAAAAAACCACCCTACTACCATTACGTCTCACGCTGTGATCGACGCGCTTTTCTCTACCGGTGATTGCCCAACACTATCTGATTAGAGTTGGCTGTCTGGGTTATCTGCCTTAAGTATAACCGGCCATCCTCTTCCCTTGCTGGAATGGTCTGCATAATGATCAATTCAAACTACCATCCGGATTTAAACGTGCCATTCTATCGACCGTTGAGTTTTGATAACTCGTAAAGGCCCCACCCACGTATAGATCGCCACTACCATCTGTAGCGAGACTGAGCGTATTGACATGGGCATTGAAGCCGCTCCCCACCGCAAACGTAGTATCCACCGTGCCATCGCTGTTCAGGCGTATGATGCGATTACTGGCGATGCCGTTGTAAGTGGTGAACTCTCCGCCCACATACAGATCACCACTACCGTCTGAAGTGAAGATGATGCTCCTGACTGGTTCATCAAAACCCGTCCCTATCGCAAATTCGGTATCCACGGTGCCATCACTGTTCAGTCGTATGATGTTATTGCTGGTGACGCCGTTGTAACTGTTAAACTCCCCACCCACATACAGATCACCGCTACCGTCTGTGGCCGGGCTGATAGTGTAAACTGCATTATATATATCTAGCCAATCCGGCTGAGTCGTATCCACAGTCTCAAAACCAGTCCCCACTGCAAACCCAGTGTCCACCGTGCCATTACTATTCAGGCGTATGATATTATTGCTGGCGTGAGGAATATTGTATATACGATTAAAAGAGGTAAATTCACCACCTACATACAGATCACCACTACCGTCCGTGGCAGGACTAATGGTGTAGACGTCGTCATCAAAACCATTTCCCACTTCAAATGTGGCATCTACCGAGCCATCGCTGTTCAACCGCGTGATATTGTTGGTAACGATATTTAAGAGCGAAGGGTTGGTGAAGTGCATTCTAACGACAAAGCCTCCACCTACGTATAGATCACCGCTACCGTCGGTGGCGGTACTGAAGCAGTGGACACCTGATTCCCAACTAGAAGTCCAATTCCAATCAAGTTCAAAGGTAGTATCCAACGTGCCATCGCTATTCACGCGTATGAGGTGAGAAAAACTGGTGGTGTCGGTGTAACCGGAAAAGTTACCGCCTACATATAGATCACCGCTCCCATCTGTAGCAGGAATAATACTCTTGACAATGCGATCAGCACCGCTTTCGACTCCATACATTGTATCCGCCGTGCCATCGCTATTCAGGCGTGCGAGGTAATTGCTGGGGGTGCCATCGTAAGCGGTAAATGCCCCACCCAGATAAACATCATCGCTACCGTCCACGGCGGGGCTGATACTATTGACACTGGAATCAAAACCACTCGCTACCGCAAACCCACTATCCACTGTACCGTCGCTGTTTAAGCGTATAATGTTATTGCTTCCGATACCGTTGTACTTGTTAAACACCCCACCTACATACAGATCACCAGTACCATCCGTGGCGAGACTGATACTATAGACGTCGTCATCAAAACCACTTCCCACTACAAATGTGGTATCCAAAGTGCCATCGTTGTGCAGACGCAGGATGCGATTGCTGGCGGTGCCGCTGTAAGTGTTAAAGCCTCCTCCCAGATAGACAACACTGTTACCGTCTGAGATGGGGCTGATACTGCGGACATCACCATTAACAACAGGCTCCAGCGTAAACGCACTATCCACAGTGCCATTGCTGTTCAGACGTATGATATTAATGCTGGTGGCGCCGTTGTAAGTGTCGAAGCTCCCTCCCACATACAAATCGCCGCTACCGTCCATGGTGGGAATGATACTCTTGACATTGCTGTAAACTGGTAACGGGGACATAAAATCGTCCGAAAAACCAAAACCACTCCCCACCGAAAACGTATCATCCACTGTGCCATCGCTGTTCAGACGTATGATGTTATTACTGGCAATACCATTGTAAGTGGTAAAGTCTCCACCCACATACAGATCACCGCTACCATCCGTAGCGGGACTGATACTATTTACTGCACTATAGACGCCATCAAAACCAGTTCCCACAACAAACGCGGTATCCACCGTGCCATCGTTGTTCAGGCGTATGATGTGATTGCTGGCGATGCCGTTGTAAGTGGTAAAGTTTCCGCCCACATACAGATCACCGCTACCGTCTGTAGCGGGACTGATACTATTTACTCCACTAATGACGCCATCAAAACCAGTTCCCACAGCAAATGCGGTATCTACCGTACCATCGCTGTTAAGGCGTATGATACGATTGCTGGCAATACCGTTGTACGTAGTGAACATCCCGCCCAAATAAAGATCACCGCTACCGTCCGTGGCGAAACTGATGCTCTTGACATTTCCATCAAAACCACTCCCCACCTCAAATTCAGTATCCACCGTGCCATCGCTGTTCAGGCGTATGATGCGATTACTGGCGGTACTGTTGTAAGTGGTAAAGTAGCCGATCACATACAGATCACCGCTACCGTCCGCAACAGGAGTGATGCCGGTGACAGCACCATTAAATCCCCTAGCCCTATTAAAACCTGTACCAATTGGACCTGTTGTGGAAACAAAGCTACCACTGACACCACCAATGCTTATGAAGGTAGAGTTCATGGTCATATACGACGATGATGAAGTATGCCGTAATCTAATTGCCTGCCCATTGGACACCGTGCCTTCGACGCTGGTAAAGGGATTGTCGTCAATCGCATATTCACCGTCAGTCACGCTAATCGCAGCAACTGAATCTATTCCAGAGACCATGATACTGTTAGAGGTAATGACTGTGTTTGGCGCAACATCGGATTGATCAGCGAAGCTGAAGGCGTCAGGTATGGTATCTAACGACGCTGTAGTGGAAGTAAAGCTGCCACGAACGCCGCCAATGTTTATATCTGTAGTCGTCGCAGTGGTGTTGAGCGATGAAGAAGTATGCCGTAGTGTGACGGTCTGGCCATTGGATACGCTGCCTGCGGCGCTGGCAAATGCACTGTCGTCAATTGCATATTCGCCGTTAGTCACGCTAATCTCAGCAGCAGCGTCTATGCCTGAGACTGTAATACGGTTAGAGGTTATGACCGTGTTTGGCGCAACATTGTTTTGATCGTCGAAGTAAAAAGCATCAGGTGTGGTATCGGTGGCTGGTTCATCACTGCTACTGCCACCACCACTGCCACAGGCGACAAGCCAGGTAGAAGTGGTAATAACCAGAAAGAGTTTGCGTAAGTACGAATTGAGCAAATGCACACTGACTCCTTGTGACTTAAGTCCTTTGGCTGACTGTATAAAGGTACACGGAAAGTAATGGAAAGTATAGGCAGAAAAATGGGGGCAGAATATGCTTGAGATGCCCGTCTACCCGACCTCAATTCATTCAACTCCACAGGTTGGCTGATATTCGGTACATTGCACCCGCAGGAATCCGTGCTCCGGCCGGCCGTATTTGAGGTAGTCGGTAAATTCCTGCTGTACGTGCAGAGCAAAGAGTTGCCCTACCCGGCGATCATATCTCTGAACGCCGGGTAATACCGCTTTATGATGTGATAGAGACGCGCCTGCTCCGGCCAAGCGCCATTTGGTTCGATTACAAAACCGTCAACTGCAATGGCGCAAGAGCAATGGATGTCCCAAAGACCTGAAGTAAATCAGGCAGTCTTCAAATATGCTTCGACGACTTTGATAGAGTGCTTACAGGCCTCATAGCAATCCTTACACTCCTGGTGTTTGTCTATGTGCTCCTTACAGGCGGCTGCACAATCCTTACAGACAGCCAGGCATCCCTGCGCAATTACTTTCAAATTTTTTGAATCGGATAAGGCCAGTGTTGCCATAGCCTCGCATACTGGAATCATTTCATTGACATTCTTCGAGCACTCCTTCATCGAGGTATCGCCATCGCCAAGCAGTACCAGGCAATGGTTCAAACAGGTCTTACCGGTTGCAACACACTCTTCGGCGGCATCCACAAGGCCTTTGTGTTTACCGTGATGATGATGGTGGTGTTGATGTTGTTGCATTGCTGAAGCAGTAGTTGGAATAGCAGCCATTGTCAAAGCCGCTGCGGTTCCAACCAGAAATTCACGGCGATCAATCAATGTGTCGTTACTTGACATTGTTATTATCCTCTCATTTTGTAGGTTTCACTGTAGGTACAACTTTACTGCTATTCCAGGGAATTGTAGACGAGACGCTGCATTTAGAGAACCGCCCAATTATGACCTAGTCTTAATTAGGAGATAACTGAAATCATCTATTTATACCGACTTTGCTTAGAGTTCTATGTTTTTACATGTGTACACATACACCTTCTGCCATCTTCAATCATCAATCTTCCAACGTAACCGGCGTAACAAATCCGACCGGCTTGATCGCCAGTACCGAACAGTCGATCTGCTCGAGAATGGTCTCCGCCGTATTGCCCATAATAAAACCACGGATGCCCGTGCGCGCCACGGTGCCCATGATGATGCAATCGACTTGCAGCCGATTGGCCAACGCTGGAATCTCCTGGCGCGCAGCCCCTTTTAACAAATGGGTGAGTGGTTGCAGATAATCCAGCGCATCCCGTACACTTGCGTTCTCGGCTCTGATTTTGCTAATTAATGCGTCAAGCAATTGCTGTTGCTGACGCCGTTCCTGTTGAAGATCGACAGCCATATTCTCTCCAGAAAAATCCGACGAAACCATAAAAGCGCTGACCAACTCCCTCATCGACTCCCAAGCATGCACAACATGCAACTCCGCGGATTCCGAGATCGCTAAAGAGGCCGCCATTTGCAGTATCTGAACATTCAAGAGGTGGCGCGTTTCCAGTTCCTTTGCCGGGTAACCATCATTGACATCCACAGCCGCAAGGATTCGCCGGTAGGTTGTCGGCGTCTCGGGTTTGACCAGCCAAACCGGGCAGGGACACTTACGCAACAGGTGCATATCATCACCGGAGAAAAAACGGCTCAGCCAGCTCGGCGATTCGGGACACTTGATCACCAGGTCATGCCCATCGCGCAATACCGCCCGGACGACCTCGAGAAAAGAAGTACCTGTCAAAACACCATGCTTGATATCGAGCCTTTGGCGGTAAGGCTTAAGCAGCGACAGGATCCTGGCTTCTTGCTCACTCATCATGGCAGCCTGCAGATCCTGGGAAACCGGGCCGGTCTCGAGCATGCCGATTCCGCCCGGCAGATCTGGGGTCACACCCACAACCATCAGTTCAGCCTGATTGTTTCCAGCTAGTGCCACTGCCCTTTCCAATGCAGGTTTACTGGCCTCCCCATGCTCCATAACACAAAGTATCTTTTTGAATCGCTGCATCTCATTCACCTCCGTAGGAAGTCATCAGTGATGCTCCTGTAACGTTTGTCGCACAAAGTCCGGTCCCATGATGCGATCAGCCGCCTCGCTGGCGGCATCCGCGTATGGCACCAGAATCAGATCAGCGCCCGCCTGTTCCAATCTGGCGGCATCATCCAGCGCTTGCGCTGTAATAGCGATCCGGCCGCTGTAGTCGAGACTACGTAGCGAGTGGAGAAGCGATAGATTGACATGGCGTTCACGCGCTGTACTCACTACCCAGTGGGTCCGTCCAAGCGGCAATGTCGCGATAAACTCCGGATCTTCGACATCCCCGAACATAACCGGGTGTCCAGTGGGGTCCCCCACGCGAACCAGGTCCGGGTTGAAATCGACACCGAGCACCCGCCAGCCCCGCTCACGCAAGGTTCGGGCAATGCCGTTACCGTAACGCCCCAGCCCGAACAGCACGACCAGCGGCACGGCATCATCCGGCACATTTTCTTGCTCGGCCTCCCGGTGAGGTTGTCGACGTTCGAAGACTCCGAGCCAGGGCGCAAGGCGCTCATACAGCGGATGCGAATAGATGATCATGTATGTAGAGGCGCTGATGGTGATCAACCCGACCAGGGTTATCAGACCCATGGTCTCGGCACTGATATGGCCGAGGCTCAGACCCAGCGCCCCCAGGATCAAAGAGAACTCACTGATCTGCGCCACCGTGAGCCCGGCCAGAAACCCGGTACGACTGCGATAACCCAGTAGACCCATGATGATCATGACGATGAGCGGGTTACCGACCAGAACGAACAGCGAAAATACCACCGATTCCACCAGCTGCGCGCCCAGCAGCCCCAAGTCAAGGTTTGCCCCAAGATCGAGAAAGAAAAACAACAGCAAGAAATCGCGCACACTGGTGAGACGTGCGCCAAGTGCATCCCGGTAAGGCGTAGAAGCCAGTGAAACGCCTGCGACAAAGGCGCCCACCTCTTTACTGAATCCGAGCATGACACCGAGTGCGGCCAGCGCCAGTCCCCAAGCGATACCGAACAACACCAGCAGCTCTTGGGAGTGAGACAGCATGTGGAGCAACCGCGGTAGCAGGTAGCGCATCGCCAGCCCAACGAACAACAGAAACCCGGCCCCCTTGACCAGCACGGCAAATGCTGCCTGCGCCACCGAGACTTCACCGGGTACATTCAGTGCATTGAGCCCGATCATCACCAACACCACCACCAGATCCTGCACGATCAGGAAACCCAGCGCGATCCGACCATGCAGCGTATCCACCTCGCGCTTGTCGGAAAGCAGTTTGACAATAATGATGGTGCTGGAGAACGTCAATGCGACAGCGACGTACAATGCTGTGATCATCGTCATACCAAAGGCGTAACCGATCAGGTAACCGACAACGCTGGTGAATAGCACCTGACCGAGCCCCGTCGCCAGGGCCACCGGCCCCATGGTACGGATAATATGCAGGTCCAGCTTCAAGCCCACAACAAACAGCAGGAGCGTAATACCGAACTTCGCCAGCAAATCGATCTGGTCGTTCGCACTGACCCAACCGAGCACCGACGGGCCGACCAATATACCCACGACCAGAAACGCGACAATCAACGGCTGCCGCAAGCGTATACCCAGCGTCCCCACAGCTGCCGCGAACAGCAACAACACCGCCATCTCGGTGAAAGCGTCCGGGAAGATATTCACTGTTTAGCCTCGTTCCATGTTTGCCTGCCACCGTTACCCGTAGCTGTCACGATGAGTTCATGGAGAATCCGGCGGTCATGTTCAGTTAAAGCGAACACCGACTGATCCTCGATATTGGCTATCACCTTGGATTCGCCTCCCCACTTCTGGCAGACCGAAACACCAAAAGCTAACTTTTAACCAATCACTCCTCTAACATCACCGGTGTTTTGAAGCCAGGTGGCTTGATCGCAAGTACCGAGCAGTCAATCTGGTTCAGAATTGTCTCCGCCGTGTTACCCATGAAGAAACCTGAAACGCCGGTGCGAGCAACAGTTCCCATAACAACGAGATCGGCATCTATCTGTTGGGCCAGTAACGGAACCTCCTCACGAGCCCAACCCTTAACCAGATGAATTTTCGGTTTAAGATAGTCTATGGCATCTTGACCTAAATTGGAGGTAGTCTCCCTTATCAGGCTTTGCAGGCTGTCCGCATGATGTCGCCTAACTTCCTCAACATAGGCAGCGACCTCCTTTTCAGGACGCCTCATGAATGCACTGTTTTGCATGGCGCTCTCACCAATCGCGTCCCATACGTGAACCACATGTAGATCAGCAAAGTCGGACAACGCCAGAGAACTGGCCATTTCTAGAATCTGCCGGTTAAGTGCGTGCCTAGGTTTTTGCTCATCTGATGGATATATTTCACCGACATCGACGGCCGCCAGTACGCATCGGTGAGTTTTTGCTGCATGAGGCTTGATAAGCCATATTGGGCAAGGACATTTGCGTAGCAGATGCATGTCATCACTACCAAACAACCGGTCTAACCAATCCTGATGCTCGGGTATCTTGATTACGAGATCACGCTGGTTGCGTAAAACTTCACGAATAATCTCTAGGAAAGGCGTGCCTACCAGAACGTTAACCTCAACCCTATCACCGTAAGGTTCGGCCAGTTTTTCCAGTTTCTGCATATGATCGTTAACGATTGCAGCCTGCAGATCGGCGGAAATAGGGCCTCCGTCCGGCATCCTGATACCAGCTGTGACCCGCTCGACTACTGTGATAACGGTCAGTCTGGCTTGATTGTTTTTTGCCAGACTGGCAGCTCGTTCCAGAATAGGCTCGCTTACCTCTTCAAGCTCTACCACACAGAGAATATTTTTAAATCTCTTCATTAGATTCAGTCCATGAGAAGTTGTTTGAAAAGGGTCGTGAATGTTTACACGATCGCTTCCTTTAACTTAATTATACGCTTTCAAGATATGAAAAATAATTCGAAAATCCAACGGATATAATTCGTAATTTCCGAACTACGAAAATCGGTACCAGCTTGTTTTAGCTACTCCGCATCTCCCGCAAGCTGTACAAAATCCAGGACGGCTGAATAAACGGTAAGCTGGCGAGGAAAACGTCAGAGTACTGCCCCAGACGGCTGGGGAAGTTACGGATTGAGGTCAAACCGCTGTGGAGCCTGCGGCGATATGCGCCAGATTACCCTTACAGAGTGAGCAGCCGGGTATCTCAGTACAGGCGCCGGCGCCAGCGTAGATGTTATACCCCCCCTCTTCCACTGCCTTTTTGGCTCTCCAGCTTGCTTTCACAACAAGCCACCAAGCAACCTATCCTGCTGTTGCTTACCGCGTGGAGCGGTGTAAAAACCCAGTACTATACAAACCAGTCAAAACTGGGTAAGGGCCGATCAGCAGGTAGCAACCGGAAACTGATTTATAGAGTGTACGGCCGGTGGGGTGTGTATATGTTCTATACCCCTGAGACAATCTCAGGGATCACAGCGATTGCCGTATCCGTCTCCATCAAGGTCGTCCTGTGCCGGATTCGCTATGGCAGGGCAATTATCCTCTCCGTCATACAGGCCGTCTCGGTCAAAGTCGCGGGAGAATGCGAACGCTCTTAGCGCTTCGAGCGGCAAAAGCTCAGGCTCTTCCGGAATATTCTTTTCGAAGCCCTTATAGCCGCGAAAGTTAAAGATGAGATGTTCCGCATCTTTTTGGCTTTCAGCGATGCGTAATGGTTCCTTGGGAACGAGATAGTAGCGGTACATACCATTTAGCCTTAAGTGTTTGGCTGCGGGGCTTGTGAAGCGCGCTTCGACAAGGCCCAGCTTCACTTGGTTTATATTCGAAACCGATCCGACCGCTTTCAGCCTTCTTGCGGTTGTAAAACTGAAAAGTCGAATATCCGCATTGTTCAGCTCAGCCTCCTTTCCGGCTGCGTATTGGAGTGTAACCACTGCGTATTGATCGTTTGGTTTGCTTTTTACGATTAATAGATAGTACGGAAGGAGCCCCGGACACGCCTCGAGTGAGGAGAATCGACCATTTCGCGTCACATCAGATACAATCAATCCCTTGTTATCGATCTTTCCGTCGTTGTTCCAGTCAACCCTGCTGTCGTTGCCGATAAACGATTTTGTCGCGACAATCTCTCCCAGGCTGGCATTGAGGGGGGCGGTTCTGTAGACGACTCGCCAATGTTTTCTCTTGCTGTTGATGCCGTGTTTCTCGATTAACGCCGATGGATTTAAGGCGTTCAGCACTTCGGTTGACAGTTCCAGCGGGACCCCGGGGAAGTAGCGTGGATTGTAATTGTAGTTCATGATGCTCAGGTAGTTCGGTTTGCAGTTCAAGTCCTCGTGTCCGCCGTGACGCAGACCGAGGTTATGGCCAAGTTCATGAAACAGGTGCCGCGAGATATTGTGGCGCATTACACGCTCGGAGGATGCGCTTGGCCCCAGGTTTTCCCGGTAGCGAAAGGCCTCAAGTTGTGAGCTGTCGAGATCGGTGTTGGCGGTTACGATCAAATCGTTTCCCGGTGTATAGGCGGCACCGCCGATTTTGACGTCCTCTTTCTTACTGCTTCTATAGCTGACCGCCTGATGGACAAACACCGCATAGTGGTGGGTAAGTTCCCTGGCGCCCAATCGCTTTCGGCACTCTTCGGCACTGACCTCTGGCGTTTGGGGCGTGAGATTGTTTTGCTCCGGCTTTTTGTTACAGTCAGGCGACGGCCGATCGGATGGGTTGCCCAAGTAGGTCGAAACGGCGTAGTTGCTCTCGTCTCCGCTTGGGCAATGTGCTTTGTTCTCCGTGCAATTGATTGCGCCGGACTTTTCTTCAACGGCGTAAGTCAGCCGGGTCGTTTCATTGTGCGGCACGCCTTCGCTCAATTCCACATGTAACTGAACCCCAAGGCCGTCTTTAACTTCGAGCTTGGAAAACGCCTCTTCAACCTCGGCCAGCATCGACTCTTGAGGTTTTTCGTTATGCGACTTGTTTCCATGGCATCCCTTACTCTTCGGTATTGAGCAATCCTCCCAATCAATCTCCAAAAACAGATCCTTCCGGTTGGGATCGGGAGACCGTTGTTGATCAAGCGCCGTGAGATCCAGGTCGACTTTCGCGTCGCTGTCGTAATCCACGCCATAGAGCTCCCACACATCGCATAAGGCGTCCTGGTCATTGTCGGGATTGTCCGGCTTGGGATCCCCCGGATAGGTGCCGCAGACCGGTGAAAACTCCGAGGTTATATTGGTGGGTATATGGGTGGCGGTCGCGCTCAGAAGCGGCTTTGGGAGTTTGCCCTTGAATGGGTGGATGAAACGCCGTTTTTTCGGAAAAAAATGGCCGATGTGAAGTTGCCCCGGTCCATGCCGGGACGCTTTGTCGTAATCAACGTCGTTGACATACAGATCAATCAAATAACCGTCCAGCATCATCTCCTTGTTCTTCATCTCTCCGGGAACGTCGAGAACGCCGGAGATCCGGGTAAGATTGTTCTCTTCATCGTAGCTGTAGGTGATGCCGACGGGAAAGTTTTGCAGGCCGTTTGGTCCTGCGTCGGAATCATCCTTTTTTCCACCTAGGATGCCAGGATCGCCAAAATCGTTTGGTGTTACGCCGTCTGTATGGTTTGTTCCGGGTAGGATCCGGTCATTTTTTTGCAGATCGATCGCCAAGCGGCCGTTACCGAAGATACTGTTGCGGCGAATAACCACCTGGTTAATGTTCTCACCATTCAGGGCAACACCGTTCTCGCCATTCCCCGCAATGGTGTTTTCCCAGCCGTCGGGATAGATGAGCGGAGGATGCGGGAAGGTTGGCAGATACCCGATATAGAGTTGAGTCGCCTGGTCAGAGACGTGAATACCATCCTTGTGGTTGCCATATTGATAGGTTGTCGCGGGCTCTTTCTCTTTTTGGCCAATATCGCCGTGGAGGTTGGTTCCGATTTTATTGGCGGTGATGAAATTTCCTATTGATGAGTTGCCTGAAACGATAATACCGTGACAGCGATTTCTTGAAATTACGTTGCCGTGACCGCCAAAGGCGCACTCTTTAAAATTCTTCGGGTCCCAGTTGTTAAAATCTGATATTGGAAATCCGATGGTGTTGAACGTGCTTTTATAGATGACCACGCCGTTTTTGCCGTTGCCGGTAAAAGTGGTGCCGGTGTTTCCGTCAGGGATACCGATCTGGTTGCACTGAATCGTCGCATGTTGGGTGTTATAGAGCACAACACCGTTTTCGAGGTTACCGGCAATCACGTTGTTGTTACCGGTTCCACCCTTACCGATTTGAACAGTACTGGATGAGATAGGAGCCTGGTTGACCAGTAGCACACCGTTTCCGATGTTTCTTTTGCCGGGACGTGGCAACTTTCCCGAACTGTGGACGCCGATATGACTTCCCGTCAGCTCGATGGGCAACTCAATGGCGGCTATGGCGTGCCGTTTCGTGCAGCCTACAATCGAAATACCGGTTAGTTTTCGAACGACGTCATCGATCACCGAATGTTCTTGACTATAGGACATACAGGCGCTCAGCGATGAAAGTTTGGGAGCGCAGTCAGGTATTTCCGAATCGGTGACCTCCAGAGGCAGGGGAGCGCCGCCAAAGTCGAGTTCTATGAGTGGATGGTTCGCCGAATTCGCACCCTCCTGGCTCTTTCCGTCTATATGTATCGGCGCTCTGATAGGCGGGAGCTTGCCGGCAATGGCGATTCGACAGATAAGCTTTCCCCGGAATGCTTCACATCCCGGATCACTCTTCGGGATTGCAAAAGAGACGGTTTCTGACTCAAGTTGGTGATAGTGTCCATGCTCTCTCTTTTTGTTGGTGTCTTCAATGGCTGCACGAAGGGTGCACTCAGGTTCTCCGTTTGCATTGCGCTTGCCCGTATCGCACCGCCCGTCGCCGGGCTCCAGGTCCGGAAGGTCTCGGGTCGAGTTAACCGTCAGGCGATTAAGGGTCAGGGGATAGGGGTCGCCGAAAGCGCCCTCGCCTGAGTAGATGAATTCATTGGGTACATCGCCAAAGCCGTCCTCGTTTTTATCGAGATGTCGGTACTTGCTCCAGGCGTTGCCTCCAAGCTTTGGTCCGCCTAGGATGTTTTTCTCTTTTTTAGGCGCAGTGTGAAAGCGATTCGTGCAATAGACCGACTGCTCGCAAGTTTTTGGGGAAGCGAATTCGATGTCTCTCTCCCGGGTCTTATCGAGGAGGTTGTTGAAGATGTCATTTTCCTGTACAGCGCCGCTAAGGGTAAATCCTGTCGTACAGTTCTTAATCGTGTTGTCCCTGATGAGATTTTTCTCAATTGGGAATGCCTCCTCGGCGGCAACTAATGCGATCCCGTAGTAGCTATTCTCAATGGTGTTTCCCTGAATAACGTTTTCTTCGACGCGCCCCGAAGAGCGCCTTGTTTTATTAATTGCGGTTAGGGTTATTCCTAAGGGCAGATCGCCACGCTTGTTCGGCTTGTTCTCATCGCCGATAAACATAACGCCCTCATCACTGCTGTTTACTATGGTGTTATTGATGATTCTGTTGCGGTATGCCTGTCCCGCAATGGTCAAACCTTGGTCAAGCGCGTTTTCCTCGATGGTCACTTGTGAGGGGTTGATCAGCTCTGCGTAAAAAAGTTCGTTGTTGCGGATGACCCGTTCGTAGGAGGTCATCGGCCTTTCGGTTTTTTTCTCCATATTCCGGTTGTCGGAAAACTCTACTTTAAGGCTCTCTCTGCTTTTACGGGAAGACGCGATGGCGTTTTGTTCAATGTTGAGCTTTTTGAGGTTTTGCTCCACGGTCAAAAAGAGGGTGCCAAACTGATTCCTACTTATCCTGATGTTTGATTTTACTGGTCTCAGGTCCAGGCTCACTTCGCAATCAGGCAGTCTGTTGTTGGTGATATCTATCGTCTCCTTTTCCGCTGTTTTAAAGTTAATCCGCCCGTAAGAGTATTCAGAGCAGCGCCCCTGGTTGTCGTGGAAAGCGATAAGAGTATGCGCTGCAATATATCCTGACCTGTCGAGACGCGAGCCGGTGAGTGAGAGGCGACCAATGTCGCTGATTGATGATCTAAGTGTGGCTTGTTCGATGTTCACTGTGCTGCTCCTTACGGAGGAATCACCTCTTATAAAATTTTCAATTACGCTGTTTGCACCGATGTTTAGGGTCGCAGCCTCCTTTAGTACGATACCGCCGTTGCCGGAGATGGTGATCTCGCTTTCTCCGCCGACTTCAAGGCGCGTATCTCCATGAATAACGATGTTGTCCGCGAACCATCT
>JAKSBX010000255.1 GCA_022360905.1 Chromatiales bacterium | reverse complement strand
AGGGACATCAGGTAAAAACCGAAGGTTTCAGCCAGGTGTATCAGCTCCTGCAGTGCCCCTTCAGCGGCATCGCCGTCGCCATGGCTCAATAAGGAGTTGAAAATCAGTTTGAGGTCCCGTTGAAAGGCGTGTTCATCTGTATAGGCACCTGCACGATCGGTCTCTTCAGCCGTGTCGCTCTGCAAAACCGGCATGGTCAGGCGCAGGCGTTCACGGATGATATAGAGTTTGCGCCGGTAGGGTTCGTCTTCGAAGCGGCGGGGGTTATCGCAGAACAGCTGTTTGCAGAGTTCGTTGTCGGCCTTCAGGCTTTCGGTGAACGCCCAATTGGGGGTACAGAAACGGTTGGAAAAGGTCAGCTCGGCAATCAGTCCGTCCACCCGGCGGATGTACTCTTGGAGTATGGTCTGCTGCTGCAAGGTGAGGGCCAGGCGGGTGACTTCCGGGGTGACGAAAGGATTGCCATCCCGGTCACCGCCGATCCAGGAGCCGAAGCGGATGAAGGGTGACAGCTGAATACCATGATAGTCGGCATGTTCTCCGTAGATGCGTTCGATACCTGCCCGAAGCCGTCGATAGACCTGAGGAACCGCATCAAACAGGCTGCTCTGAAAATAGTGCAAGCCAAGACGTATCTCGTTGCGTACCTCGGGACGAACCGCACGAACCTCCTCTGTTTTCCACAGCGTCTGGATCTGAGTCTTGAGTGAGCGGATCGTCTGTTCATGCTGTTCAAGTCGTTGCTTGGGGGCATCCAGCTCTTCACTGGTGAGAAAGATCCGGCGTAACAGGTTCATGATCACCAGTCGTTTGGACTCGGTGGGGTGAGCCGTGAATACTGGGATATAAGCTGCATCGTCAAGAATGCTCTGCAGTTGTTGAGGCTCAATACCCTGAGCATGAAGTTCGCGCAGGGTGTGGTCGAATGAGCCCTGCCAAAGCTCTTGGCCCTTGCCGGCAATACGTCTGCGTTGGCGATGCAGAAAGGCCTCCTCGGCAATATTCACCAGTACGAAATAGATACTGAAGGCCCTGACCACAGCGCTAAGGGTTTCCGGTTGCAGGGAGAGAATCAGCCGGGTGAGACGATCGTAGAGGGCGGCATCATGCTTTCGGTTCAGCTTGATGTAGCCCTTACGCAACCTTTCGACCACCGTATAGGTATCCTTACCGACCTGCTCGCGTAAAACCTCACCCAAGAGTGTTCCCAGTAGACGTACCCGGCTACGCAGGTTTTTGTCATGTTTAACACAGGCTTTGGTAAAACTGTCGGTCATGGTCGGCTGGTCTTTGTCGCTGAGCTCTTTAGTAAACAGTAGCAGGCTTGAGGTTTTGCCACACCACAAAAGAGCCGGGGTTGATTCTGTTTTTTAGTTCGCAAATAAACGCAAATGCTGTTGTTGATTCGGATTGGTTTTGCTTTTTAGTTCAGACACGATCCAATCGTGTTGATCAATGGGCAATGCTACGGCCATACGAAAACATATTTGCGTTTATTCGCGTTCATTTGCGGACTGATCTTTTTCTCAAACCAACACCATCTCGATACCGTCTTTCGACACTTGATCGATGAACTGCTGTTGCCATTGGTCACCGAGCCGCTGTTGGATCACTTCGAGTACCAGATAACGGGGTTTCAGGCCAGTCTCATCGGTATAGCGGCTGAGTCCCTGCTGACAGGCGGGGCAACTGGTAAGCAGTTTGATCTCCGCTGGCTGTTCAACTCTGCTGTTGATTGTCTCGATGCCTTTGTTCAGCTCT
>JAKSBX010000084.1 GCA_022360905.1 Chromatiales bacterium | reverse complement strand
CCCTTCCCCTGAGATTTCCTCTCAATGCCGGTTTGTCTGGCTCAGTATCTTTTTGTGTAATGACTGGTGTAGTACGCCGTCTTTGAAAGGTTCAGGTTCGGAAGGGTCAATCTCCACAGTTCTAGCAAGTTACTTAAGGGAGTATGTAATGAAACAATTGTTTTTAAGATCTACCTTTCCCCTATCAGTCAGTCTGTTGTTGCTGCTTTTTACCAGCCTGCTCCATGCCGAACAGAGCAACCCACTCAAGGATTATGTCTACCAGGATGACCCCGCCTACACCTACCGGGTGATCGGCCAACTGCCGGGAGAGGGGTATGATGCCTACTTTCTCAATATGGATTCCCAGAACTGGCGTAGCGAGGAGGAGGTGACGCCAACCCTGTGGAATCACTGGGTTACCCTGATCGTACCCAATCAGTTGACCACCACAACGGCAAACCTGACCATCGTCGGTGGCAGCTTCTCCACCACACCACCGGATGCCGAAGATCTTGCTCTGTTCGTACCACTGGCAACGGCCACCGGCAGTATCCAGGTAGTGATCAGTCAGGTGCCTGGTCAGAGACTGCAGTTCGCCGATCTCGACGCGCCGGTCAGAGAGGATGCCCTGGTGGCCTACAGCTGGCGCAAAAGCATGGAGACCGGTGATCCTACCTGGGCGGCCTATCTGCCGATGACCAAGGCGGCGGTACGCGCCATGGATACGGCTCAGGATTTTGTTGCCACTTCACTGGGCCTGGTGGTGAATGATTTTATCGTCACCGGTTTTTCCAAACGTGGTGCCACCGCCTGGCTGACCGCCGCCGTGGATCCAAGGGTGGTGGCCGTGGTGCCCGGTGTGTTCAATGTGCTGCATATGGCGGATCAGTTTGAGCACCACTTCAACAGTTATGGTTTCTATTCCGATGCGGTGTCGGACTATGAGGAGAACGGGATTCTGCAGCAGATCCGCTCCCCGGAAGGCGAGTTGCTGGAACAGCTGATCGATCCGATCAGTTACAAGCAGGCACTGACCATGCCTCATCTGCTGCTCAACGCCACCGGTGATGAGTTCTTTCTGCCGGATGCCTCTGAGTTCTATGTGGATGATATCCCGGGCGAGACCCTGCAACGCATCGTGCCGAATACCGATCACTCCATGGAGAACGGATTTGAAGAGACAGTACTGGGTCTGATCGCCTGGTATCAGGTACAGCTCTATGGGGTTGCCAGACCGGAGATCGAATGGGAACTGGAGGATAATGGTGAGCTGGTGGTGAGCAGCGATCAGACCCCGCTGGTTGCCAAGCTCTGGCAGGCGAACAATCCAAACGCCAGGGATTTTCGTCTGGAGATCCTGGGTGACCAGGCCTGGAGCGACACCCTCATCAGCCCCGATGCCGACGGCAAATATCGTGTCACTGTGCCACCACCTGCAGGCGGCTGGAGCGCTTATCTGGTGGAGCTGACCTATCCGGGTATGACAGGTATTCCCCAGACCTACACTACCTCGGTTTTTGTTACGCCGGATGAACTGCCGTTCGAAGTGGAAGATCCCCTGGGGGATCCGAAGAAACCCGCCTACTGGCAACGTCAGGTCAACCGGGCGCTGGCAGGACGCCCCCTCGACTACGACCTGGATGCCCTGCAGGGGATGCTGCCGATCCGGGTGCTGGGGGATTACATCCGGGATCCGGAAAGCCTTGGCGAATACCTCAATCAGTGGGGGCCGAAACGCAGTTGTACCGCGGCCAGACTCAACGTGGAGGCGGAGCAGCAGGGTTGGTACACCACCCTCTATGTCATTGGTGATCGGAATATCAAGTTCTGGCAACCCTACCAGTTGGCGGAGCGTCTCTATGCTGAAGACCGCAAACTCCTGGCTGCAGGCATCTGTCAGGCTTTGACCAGGCAGTAGCTCTGTCATCGAGGCGCCCAACAATCTGATTGCTACAATGGCAGGCCGTAGTGAGCTTGTCTGTACGCTTCGTTTTCAAAACTTGTTGTAGATCATCGCAGCACGATTTTGATCACTGGCGACAGACAGGCTCACTGCGGTTGAAAAACCGTTGGGTCGCAGGGTTGTCAATTTTCAGTGCTTCACTGTTTTACTTTTTAACGTGCGTTGTTTAATTAACCGCAACTGGACCTGGGCCGAAAGTATGTTTATTCTTTTACCCAAGCTGTAACGCTTCAATGGAATGTAGTACCAGGCAGGGAGCGCTCAATAGATCCGCCACCTTTCCTTGAACCTTTTATTGTAGGACCGATGCGTCTCGGATGGACGCTCACGCGTGGGGTTTGAGGAATACCTTCCACTGTTTTTACACAACCTGGTTAAGGCTGGGTCGTGGGCGTTTGTTTTGTGTTAGTTGATGGAGTAGTAAATGAATGGATTCTGTTGTCGGGCTGCGGTGGTTGCCGGCCTGTTTCTATTGTTTACCGGTCTGCTGCGTGCCGAGCAGCCGGCCCCACTCAAGTCTTATGTCTATCAGGATGATCCGGTTTACGCCTATCGGTTGGTCGAGGAACGTCCGGGACAGGATTACGATGTCTATTCTCTGAAAATGATTTCGCAGAATTGGCGTACCGAGGAAGAGGTAACGCCAACCCTTTGGGATCATTGGCTGACCATCATCGTGCCCCATCAATTAAGTAGCACGACAGCAAATCTGACCATCCTCGGTGGTGGGGCTTCCGATTTACCTCCAGCCCTGGAAGAGTACGAACTGTTCGTGCCTCTGGCGACAGCTACCGGGGGAATTCAGGTCATTTTCAGCCAGGTGCTGGGTCACCCCCTGCAATTCAAGGAGCTGGATGAGCCGCTGCAGGAAGATGCGCTGGTTGCCTACAGTTGGCGTAAGAGTATGGAGACGGGTGATCCCAGCTGGTCGGCCTTTCTACCGATGACCAAGGCCAGCGTTCGCGCCATGGATACAACACAGGCGTTTGTTGCCGAGTCCCTGGGTCTGGTGGTGGATGACTTTATCGTCAACGGTTTCTCCAAATATGGTGCCATCGCCTGGTTGACGGCTGCGATCGATTCCCGAGTGGCCGCCGTGGCGCCAGGGGTGTTCAATGTGCTGCGCCTGGCCGACCAGTTCGAGCGCCACTACAACAGCTACGGTTTCTACTCCGATACCCTGTCGGCTTATGAACAGAACGGCATTATGAAAAATATCCGTTCGCCGGAAGGCAAGTTGCTGGAACAGCTGGTCGATCCGATCAGCTACAAACAGGCGTTGACCATGCCTCATCTGCTGCTCAGCGCCACTGGTGACGAATTCTTTTTGCCGGATGCTTCAGAAGCCTATATCCATGACATACCGGGAGAGACGCTGCAGCGTATCGTACCGAATACCAATCACTCGGTGGAGAACAAGCTGGAGGATATGATCCAAGGGTTGCTCGCCTGGAATCAGATGCAACTCAATGGGGTTGCAAGACCGGTCATCGAGTGGCAGCTGAGCAAAACCGGCGAGTTGATCGTCAGCAGTGATCAGACGCCGCTGGTGGTCAAACTCTGGCAGGCGAGCAACCCCAACGGCAGGGATTTTCGCCAGCAGACCCTGGGTGACCAGGCATGGCGTGAAACCATCATCGAAAGCGCTGATACCGGTGATTACCATGTCAACGTTGCCCAACCTGAAACGGGATGGACAGCCTATCTGGTGGAACTGACCTATCCGGGCATAGCAGGAATTCCTCAGGTCTACACCACTTCAGTGTTTGTTACACCGGATGAACACCCCTTCGAGGTGGAGGATCCTCTGGACGGTCCGAAGACCTTCTATTTCTGGCAGGAACAAGTCAACCAGGCCTTGGCCGGTTCCCCCTTGGATTACGATCTGACTGCGCTGCAGGCGATGTTGCCGTTTCGGGTGTTCGGTGAATATATTCGGGATATGCAGACCCTGAGCCACTACCTTAACACTCGCGGGCCTGAGCGTAACTGTATTGCCGCCAGATTGAGTGTCGAGGCAGATCAGCAGGGTTGGTACACCACCCTCTACGCCTACGAGGATCAAAACTTCAAATTCTGGCAGATCTATGAATTGGCAGAGCACCTTTACGCAACGGATCAACCGCGCTTGGCCGGTGGGGTTTGTCAGTTATTGACCCGCCACTAATGGTGTCACCTCAACCGTTGAACTTGAACTGTTTGCTCGACTCAGACCTGTGCAGAGGCGGCTAAACCAGATCCTGAAGATTGTTTTGAATATGGGCTCTTGTGATGTTTTCCAAGGCATCCAGGGCAGCAGGTGTGGCTTGAGGATTACGATGGATAGCCAGTTCCACCGGTTGTAACTCCGGGAGTTCTGCGACACGGTTTCTGCTTCTGTGCGACAGGCGGGCCGTAACCCCCAAGCCGGCCTCCACAGCTGCCAGGAGACCGGGGAGACTCGGGCTCGTGTAGACAATTCTCCAGCTCATCGCTGCCTTTTCCAGGGCGCTGATCACCCGATCACGAAACACGCAGGGTGGCTCGAACAGAACCAGTTTCAAGGGTTGATCATCGGGTTCAATGAATTGTTCCGGTACGATCCAGGAGAGTTGAAGTTTTCCCAGGGGATCACCGCTATCCCCGGGTTCCTGGAAGGCGATGGCGAGATCGAGCTTGCCCTTGGCAATCTCCCGTTTCAATTCACAACTCGGATTGACTCGAACATCGAGCCGTACCCCTGGATGGCTATCGGCAAATCGGGCCAGCACAAAGGCCAGGCCTCGATCGGCAAAATCCTGGGTCACCCCGAACCGGATCTTTCCCTGCAGAGGAACCGGTTTCAGGGCAGCGGCAGCTTCATCGTTCAATGAAAGAATCCGACGGGCATAGTTGAGCAGTAACTCACCGGGTTCGGTCAGTAGCTGCCGCCGGCCGGCTTTGCGGAACAGTTTCGAGCCACTCTGTGCCTCCAGGCGTTTCATCTGCAGGCTGATTGCCGACTGGGTTTTGTGCAGCTGCCGCCCGGCTTTGGAGAATCCACCCAGGTCAGCAATGGCGACGAAGGTTCGCAGCAGGTCGATATCGAGATTTTTAAACATAATAAATAGATTAGCATCATAAATGAATAATATAAAAAATAGTCAATTTATTTATCAATAGGGGCAGGCTATCTTGACAGGCAAATCGACACAAGGAGAAACAACATGCCTGTTATCAAGATTCAACACAGTGGTGAGCCATTGTCGAAAGATACCTGCACCGTGCTTCAGCGGCAGGTGACCGGGCTGATCAATCGGGTGCTGGGAAAAGCGGTGCCGGTAACGGCGGTCCTGATCAACTCACTGCCGGATCAGCAGTGGTCGGTGGGAGGCGATGCCATCGCCCACCACCAGTCGGTCTTGATGGAGATCTATATCACTTCCGGCACCAACAGCGAGGATGAAAAACGGCAGATGGTCAGTGAGGCCTATTCACTGTTGGAGGCCAGTCTCGGCGCCCTGGTAGAGGCGAGCTATGTGGTCATTCAGGAGCTGGCGCCAAGCGACTGGGGATATGGTGGGGTGACTCAGGACGAACGCCGACGGATAAAGGCCCAAACATGAGCAATCAACAATATCCGTTACCGCGCCGCCTGGAAGATGGGTCACTCGATCTGGCATTCTATAAAGATCGGGCTCTCGAGCTTCGAGCGTCTGATTTTATGTGTCTGCTTGGTAGATTGTGGTATCTGTTGAGAGATCTGGTCGGGAGGTGAGGTGTTGATGGTTAGTGCCTGGTTCCCAAGAAAGAGGGATCCCAGCCTCACATCCTACGTGATCAGTGGCGAGTATTTGCGGTGATTGGCGTCCATTCGCGGCTAGTCGAAGTCAGGACTCTTTGCATTCGGTAGGGTGGAGCCCACCATCATTTACACTTTTTCCGGACAACAACGGGTATTCATCTGAATGATGAATTAAATTAAAGGATTCCTGGCTTACTCAGGGCAGGTGATAAGGTCAGCAGTTGAACAACCGGTGGATGGCATCCAATCCCTCCTGTACCACCTCATCAAGCTCTTCCGGGTCATCGTCATGCTCATAGGCCAGCATCGAATAGACCGATAGGGATTTCAGTGCCAAAGCGATTTTTTCAACGTCAGGTAGATTGAGCTCAACCCCGTCTCTCAGTCTGCAATCCTCACTCATGGTTAAAACCCTCATGCTGCCATGGATTTATAGAGTGGATGGTCTGCCAGGATCAGCAGGCTGTCAATAGAGATGCGTCATTCTTTGATTTGAATCAACAAAGCTGCCCGTATGCTTTGATCGTGGTTTTATGAACTGAATGGGGGGCCAAATGCCTCACAGGGTCTGTTCGGTGACATCCACGTAGAGCTTGATCCGTTGACCGGGCTGCAGATATTTGCCTTTGATGGTGTTCCAGCGTTTCAGGTCCGCAACCGAGACTTTGAATCTCTGGGCGATCCTGGAGAGGGAGTCCCCTCGTCTGACCTTATAGTGCAATCGGCTCTGGGTACCGCTGGGTTGCAGATCCAGCAGGGAGACACTCGACGGGCTGCGGGAGGTCCAGATGACCAGGGTCTGACCCGTCTTAAGCGGATCCCCTGGGGCCATGCCGTTCCAGGCCGCGAGCTTTTTGTAACTCACATTGTGCGCTCTGGCAATGGTCCAGAGGCTGTCTCCGGACTGAACCCGGTAGTGCTTCTTGACCCCTTTTCTGGAACGATTTTGAATGGCCGCCTTGCGCTGGTCCTGGGCGTAGACATAGTGGTCGATCTTTTTGCTTGATACCGGGATCAGCAGATGTTTGCCGGCGCGAATCTTGTTGCCCCGCAACTTATTGACCTGTCTGATGAGCTTTGCGGTGGTGCCGTGCCGACTGGCAATTACGCTCAGCGAGTCGCCGGATTTGATTTTGTAGCGTTTCCAGGTGAGCCGTTTTTCCTGGGGCAGGGCGGCGAGCTTCTGTTTGAACGGTTCAACCCGGTCGAGGGGCAGTGTCAACCGATGGGGGCCGTCCGGGTCGGTGGCCCAGCGGTTGAAGCCCGCATTCAGCAGATAGAGCTCCTGGATGGGGATCTCCGCCATCTCGGCAGCCAGTGCCAGATCGAGCTGGGATTTGATCTCCACCGTGGCAAAGTAGGCCTCGTCGGCAAGCGGATCCAGTGGCATGCCATAGGCTTCCGCATCCTTGAAGATCTTGGCCAACGCGAGTAGACGGGGTACATAGGCGCTGGTTTCATCAGGCAGCTTCAGAGACCAGTAGTCTGTCGGCTTGCCCTTTTTCCGGTTACGCTTGATGGCGCTACGCACCGTACCGGCGCCTGAATTATAGGCAGCCAGAGCCAGTTCCCAGTCACCATCGAACTGTTTATTCAGACGTTGTAGATAGTTGAGTGCGGCGCGGGTGGAGCTGACAACATCCCGACGTCCGTCATACCACCAGTTCTGTTTCAGGCCGAAATAGCGTCCGGTGGAGGGGATGAACTGCCAGATGCCAGCCGCCCGGCCCGGGGAGTAGGCAAACGGTTGAAAAGCGCTCTCAACGGCCGGTAGCAGGGCGATCTCAGCTGGAATATCCCGTTTCTCGATCTCTTCAAGAATGTAAAACAGAAACGGCGCGGCCCGCTGCTGGATGCGTTGCAGATATTTCGGGTGTTTCTGGTACCAGCTCAGCTCCTTGCTGATACGGCTGTTGCTGGGGATGGTGAGAGCAAAATTCTGCCGCATTCTGTCCCAGGCATGCGCCGGTGTCGGGTCGGGCAGAGAGGCAACCACTTCGGAGAGCTGTTCGGCCATCTCCGGCATCGATTCGGGTTTTACCTGTTCGCTTCCGGCCAGGGGTTGGATCTGCACGGTTTCCGTGGAGAGGCTGTCCAGAGGGACCTCGGTCAAGGCCGATTCCTCGGTGCCATTCGGCAGAGACTGACAGGCCGCCAACAGACAGGTGAATATCAGATTCATTGCGAGCAGGTAGGGCTTGCTGAGAAGTGTTGCCGATCTGTTAAGTGACTTTGACATACCGAATACTGAAAGAAAATGTAACCAAAGCCGTGTATGATTTCCATGTAGTGAACTCCTGACAAACGGCCGCATATTGCAATCCGTGATCGTTTCGGCCTCGTTTCGCGTGGCGACACATATCACTGGGCGGGGCTGCTCGGTTGCACAGCAAATCTTTGATTTGCTTAGTGTTGGTCCGCTGGCCCAATGTCTCGATCTAGGCGCAGCCATGAACCCTCTTGTGCCTTACAACCACCGGGACATCGGTTAGCAATATGAGACGCTACACCTGAATCCTGCACAAACCAGGGCCGCTCATTCGCCTCGTTGTGG
This sequence comes from Chromatiales bacterium, assembly GCA_022360905.1. GTDB lineage: Bacteria > Pseudomonadota > Gammaproteobacteria > Chromatiales > Chromatiaceae > Thiodiazotropha. Next base: position 15,732 of record JAKSBX010000084.1, on the reverse strand, counting down.
TGTCATACTGATAGACAATCGGGTCGGATGTCACAACAACAGGTTTAAAAGCGGCGCTCAAAAAGAAACACAGATTACCTGACAGTAGTGTCGGTAGCAAAGCCGATAGCTTGACAGATGAGAGAATATAGGCGGCTAAAACTGCGATCTTGCCAACAGAATCACATTCAGAAGTGGTTCGGTACCCATCTTGGGACCAATCTGGTGGCCCAGGAGCGAATTCCGCTTGAGCGCCACCTATCCGCGATGTTCGGTTACCATCTGGTGCAGATCGGCCACCAGGGGGTGAGTGAGGAGCTGCTGCAGGTCAGTCCGGCCCGTAATCGGCTGGTGATGCGGATAGGCAACTCCGGGCAGCCGGGTGAATTGCAGGCGGATCCGAGTCATCTGCCGTTCGCTACCGACAGTGTGGATGGCATGCTGCTGCCCCATACGCTCGATTTTTCCCTCGATCCACACCAGGTGTTACGCGAAGTGGAGCGGGTGCTGATACCCGAAGGTAAGCTGCTGCTGAGCGGCTTCAATCCCTGGAGTCTGTGGGGAGGGGTGAGGTTGCTGCGTATGCGTTCCTCCACGCCTCCCTGGTGCGGTCACTTTTTCAGCAGCCGGCGGATTCTGGATTGGCTGGCACTGCTGGGATTCGACCTGTTGGAGATTCAGTATCTGAACTACCGTCCGCCAATTCAGAGTCCGGGTGTGATGCAGAAGATGCAATTTATGGAACAGATCGGCGACAAGGTCTATCCGAATTTCGGTGGTGTGTATATCATACTGGCGGTGAAGCGCGTGGTGACGATCACACCGATCCGTCCGAAATGGTCGGTGAAGAAGCGAGTCATTCCCACGGCCGCGGAACCCACAATCAGAAACGGTACCTGAATTACCTCTACCATGGATTGCAACAGAATTCGATGACACAGCATGTAGAACTCTTTACGGACGGCGCCTGCAAGGGAAACCCCGGGCCTGGCGGCTGGGGTGTGGTATTGCGTTACGGCGACCATGAGAAGCAGCTCTATGGGGGCGAAGCGACCACCACCAATAATCGCATGGAGCTGTTGGCTGTCATCAAGGGGCTACAGCAGCTGAAAAGAGCCAGTCGTGTCGCTGTGACTACCGACTCCCAATACGTCAAAAACGGCATCACTCAATGGATTCACAACTGGAAAAAGAACGGCTGGAAAACCGCCGCCCGGAAGGCGGTGAAAAATGCCGATCTGTGGCAGAGCCTGGACAGTGAAGTAAAAAAGCACCAGGTGGATTGGCACTGGGTGAAGGGGCATGCGGGGCATCCCGGCAATGAGCTGGCGGATCAGCTGGCCAATAAGGGCATCCAGGAGTTGTAGGCCTAATGCGCCAGATCGTACTCGATACTGAAACCACGGGTCTGGAGCCTGAACAGGGCCACAGAATCATTGAGATCGGCTGTGTCGAGCTGTTCGACAGGCGACTGACCGGTAACAATTTTCATCAGTTCCTGCAGCCGGAACGGGAGATCGATGCCGGGGCCATCGAGGTGCATGGCATCACCAATGAGTTTCTTGCCGACAAACCCAAATTCTGTGATGTGTCGCAGGATTTCGTGGAGTATGTACGCGGTGCCGAACTGATCATCCACAACGCTCCGTTTGACGTGGGGTTTCTCGATCATGAGTTGAAACTGATGGGGGACCCTCAGCGTATCGACAGCCTTTGCGCGGTTACCGATACCCTGGTGATGGCAAAGAAGATGCACCCGGGGCAGAGGAACAGCCTCGATGCCCTGTGTAAACGCTACGATATCGACAACTCTCATCGCGAGCTCCATGGAGCGCTGCTCGATGCGGAGATTCTGGCGGATGTCTATTTGATGATGACCGGCGGCCAGGCGGCGCTGGTGTTGGATGATGAACTCAGTCAGCAGGGTGGTGAGGAGAATACGGCCGACAATATCCGTCGCCTGGCCGCCGATCGTCCACCGCTCAAGGTGATCCAGGCCGTCGAATCCGAGTTGGAAGCCCATCAGCGGCAGCTTGACGCCATGGGGGAAGCCTGTATCTGGCACAAACAGCCGTAGCGCTTGCCCCGGCTTCCAGATGGTTCAGTTTTTGGGCTTAAGGCAGGTGCATGGCCCAGGCATGACGTTCATAACAAGATTGTTGCGCAGTGAATACGGTCGAATTGGATTACCGGCCCTAAGTCAGCCCCTCGATTGACTCGATTTGGCGCTGTCGCAGCCCTGCACGATATCGTAGAGTCTGGGGATATCGAGCAACTGGACATGCTTGCGTTCGACTCTCAGCAGGTTTTCGTCCTGAAAACGGGTAAACAGCCGACTGACTGTCTCAACCGCGAGACCAAGATAGTTACCGATCTCATGGCGGGACATGCTGAGAAAGAAATCACTGGCTGAAAATCCCCGTTGCTTGAATCGCTCCGAAAAGCTGAGCAGAAAGGTGGCCAGACGCTCCTCGGCACTCTTTTTTCCCAGTAGCGTCAACATTTCCGTATCCTGGCCGATCTCCCGGCTCAGCAGTCGGTACATCTGATGCTGCAGACTGGGCATGATGGCGCTCAGGGACTCCAGCTGGGAGAAGGGAATTTCGCAAACAGCGGTGGTCTCCAGGGCAATCGCCGAGCAGGTGTGGCAATCGTCCTGAATGGCATCCAGACCGATCAACTCGCCCGGAAGATGGAAGCCCAGTACCTGCTCCCCACCATCTTCATTGGGGCTGTAGGTTTTCACGGAGCCGCTGGTGATGACCCGCAGGCTGTGGAACTTGTCACCGCCACGGTAGAGGTGATCCCCACGATGGTAGGGCCGCCCCCGCTTGATAATACTGTCAAGGCGCTCTACGTCATCCGGTGTCAGTCCCATCGGTAGGCAGAGAGTGGCTAGACTGCAGTTCTTGCAGGCTACCTTGATATTTTCAAATGAGACAACTTTTCTGCTAGTCAAGTAATCGCTCCAGCATGCGAGGTGCTTTGTTATCAACGCTTGGCAAAGACGGTTTACGGTTAAGAGGTATCATGTCCTTCCCGAGATGATCTCAAATTCCTCAATGGCGTTACTGCCCCCAGAGGTTGATGTTTAAACCGCTGGAGCCACATCTACCGCTTCTCCGGGCAAAATGCCTCACGGAGTGGATAGCTTGTCTCTCCATCCTACCTCCACATCCGTGTCTCTCTGATTATTTTGTGAACCTGCACCCGGCCTATTTTTCCAGAAATTCTTGATGTTGATCAAGTCGTTTTGGTTTTTTTATTACTTTGGATCATTGCAGGGCCGGTATCCAGGGCCGTTTGAGGAAAAAAAAAGCCGGCCAACTGGCCGGCTTTTCTGCACATGGGTAGGCTTATTGAGCCGGTGCAGCTGGTGCAGGTGCTGCAGCTGGAGGCGCAGGATAGCCATATGGGGCACCGTAAGGAGCGCCATAAGGTGCACCATAACCGTATGGGGCGCCATAACCGTAAGGACCATAGCCACCATAGTAGTCGCGGTAGTAGTTGTTACCCCGGCCGTAGCCGGAACCACGGGCGTTGCCGCTCATGCCGAAGCTGAAATCACCGGAGCCATCACCCCAACCATCGCCCCAACCGTCATTGTTCCAGCCGCGGTTACCCCAGCCAGGACCGCCCCACCAGGCAGAGGCACTGGTAGACGCAGCTACGAGCGCAGCGATGCTCAGAACTTTAGCAAATTTAGTCATGCTTTCTTCCTCTCAAATGATTGTTTTGATACTACCATCGGTGATGTATAAAAGTGGCTTTTAAGCCTCCATCATACGATGCTTGAGGACTTCACAGCGAGGTCAGCCGAAAAATGGCTTCGACTGTCGGGTAAAGTGCCACTTGCCTCAGTAGTTGTTATTTGCGAAACACGCCAATCGATTATAGACCTTGAGCGCTTATATTCAAACGAATTCTTCCCCTCGGTAAATATGACGAATCTATGACCGGCCGGCCCTTCGAGATTGAGTGGCGGGGGCCAATCTGGTACTGTTTACACCCGTCCTATATCCCATTCCCAGCACTCTAACCCTGGTAAGCAGAATTTCATGACCAGTTTTATTTTCATTACGGGCGGTGTGGTTTCCTCGCTTGGTAAAGGTATCGCCTCAGCCTCTCTGGCCGCACTCCTCGAGGCCCGCGGCCTGGATGTCACCATGATCAAGCTGGATCCCTATATCAATGTGGATCCCGGCACCATGAGCCCTTTTCAGCATGGTGAGGTTTTCGTTACTGAGGATGGATCGGAAACCGATCTGGATCTCGGTCACTACGAAAGATTCATCGACAGCACCATGGGGTGCAATAACAATTTCACCACCGGCCAGATCTATGAGCATGTGATCCGCAAGGAGCGCAAAGGGGAGTATCTGGGGGGTACGGTTCAGGTAATCCCACACATAACCAATCAGATTAAGGAGAGCATTCTGCTCGGCGCGGGGGATAAGGATATCTGTCTGGTGGAGATCGGCGGCACCGTCGGTGATATCGAATCTCTGCCGTTTCTCGAGGCGATCCGTCAGATGGGTGTGGAGATGGGCCACCAGCGGGCCATGTTCATGCATCTGACCCTGGTTCCCTACATCAAGGCCTCCGGTGAGATCAAAACCAAGCCGACCCAGCACTCAGTCAAGGAGTTGCGCTCGATCGGTATTCAGCCGGATATCCTGGTGTGCCGCTCGGAGCAGCCGCTGCCTGAATCGGAGCGCCGAAAGATCGCTCTGTTTACCAATGTACCCGAAGAGGCGGTCATCTCCGCAGTGGATGCCGACTCCATCTACCGGATTCCGGTGCTGCTGCACGCCCAGGGAATGGATGAGCTGGTCAACCAGCGATTCGGTTTGGATCTCCCCCCGGCGAACCTCTCGGAGTGGGAAGCCTTCCTCGAAGGGTTGGATAACCTCGAGGGTGAGGTGAAGGTGGCCATGGTGGGTAAATATGTTCACCTTACCGAAGCCTATAAATCCCTTTCCGAGGCCCTGGTGCATGCGGGTGTGCATACCGGTAATCGGGTAGTGATTCACTATGTGGATTCAGAGCAGATCGAGAAAAGCGGTACCGAGAGCCTGCAGGGTATGGATGCCATTCTGGTTCCCGGCGGCTTCGGCAACCGAGGCGTAGAAGGCAAGATCGAGGCGGTGCGCTATGCTCGGGAAAACCGCATCCCCTACCTGGGGATCTGCCTGGGGATGCAGGTGGCGGTGATTGAGTTTGCCCGCCATGTTGCGGGGTTGGAGGATGCCCACAGTACCGAATTCGATCGCGCGACACCCAATCCGGTGATTGGCTTGATTGTGGAGTGGCTGAACGCCGACGGGCAACTGGAAAAGCGCAGCGAAAACTCCGACCTGGGCGGCACTATGCGGCTCGGCGGTCAGGAGTGCAACCTGCAGTCCGGCAGCCTGACCCATGGGCTCTACGGTAAGGATGTGATTGTGGAGCGTCATCGTCATCGCTATGAGTTCAACAACAGCTACCTGGATGACATTGTCACAGCCGGTATGAAAGTATCCGGTCGCTCCGTGGATGGTCGGTTGGTTGAGATCGTTGAAATCCCTGATCATCCCTGGTTTGTCGCCTGCCAGTTTCACCCGGAGTTCACCTCCACGCCACGCCATGGTCATCCACTCTTTTCCGGTTTCATTGAGGCCGCCCGCAAGCACAGGGATGGTGGGCAGTGAAGCTGTGTGACTTTGAAATCGGGCTGAATCGCCCGCTGTTTTTGATCGCCGGTCCCTGCGTGATCGAAAGTGAGCAGCTTGCCATGGAGAGTGCCGGTGAGCTGAAGGAGCTCTGTGAGGCGTTGCAGATTCCCTTCATCTACAAATCCTCCTTCGATAAAGCCAACCGTTCCTCGGCTGAGAGTTACCGTGGTCCCGGCATGGAGCAGGGCATGCAGATTCTGCAGAAGGTGAGGCAGGAGCTGGCTGTGCCGGTGCTTACCGATGTTCACGAGGATACCCCCCTGGAAGAGTTGTCCGAGTGCGTGGATGTGCTGCAGACACCGGCGTTTCTCTGCCGTCAGACCAATTTCATTCAACGAGTCGCTCGGCAGGGGTTGCCGGTGAATATCAAAAAGGGGCAGTTTCTCGCCCCCTGGGATATGGTGCATGTGGTTGAAAAGGCGAGAGCGGTCGGCAATGACCAGTTGATGGTCTGTGAGCGGGGCGTCTCGTTCGGCTACAACAACCTGGTCTCCGATATGCGCTCACTGGCGGCGATGCGAGAGACCGGCTGCCCGGTGGTATTCGATGCCACCCATTCGGTGCAGCTGCCAGGCGGGCAGGGCAAAAGCTCCGGCGGACAACGTGAATATGTGCCGGTGCTGGCCAGAGCCGCCGTGGCGGCCGGCATTTCCGGTTTGTTCATGGAGACCCATCCCGACCCCGATAAGGCCTTGAGTGATGGACCCAACGCCTGGCCGTTACCGAAAATGGGCCAACTGCTTGAAACCCTGGTGGCACTGGACCGGCAAGTTAAGCAGAGTGGCCTGATCGAACTTGAATTATAAGCCTGATCAGTCATCTTCATGTAAAATGCAGCGGTGACAATAGCGCTTGATAGATACAAACGACAGAATTAGATGGAGACGAAATGTCTGAAATTGTTGATGTGCGTGGACGAGAGATTCTCGACTCACGGGGTAACCCAACCATAGAGGCCGATGTTTTTACCGCGGATGGTGCGATTGGACGGGCGATGGTCCCCTCCGGTGCGTCAACCGGATCACGGGAGGCACTGGAACTCAGGGATGGCGACAAACAGCGCTATCTGGGTAAGGGTGTACTGCAGGCTGTCGCCAACATAAACGGCCCGATCAAAGACGCGTTGATGGGCATGGAAGTCACCGAACAGGCGGCACTCGATCAGTGCATGCTGGATCTGGACGGTACCGAGAACAAAGCCAAACTGGGCGCCAACGCGCTGCTGGGTGTCTCCCTGGCTGCCGCTCACGGGGCCGCTCAGGAGCGTGCGCTGCCACTCTACCGCTCCCTCTCCTCCGGTCCGTACCGGCTGCCCGTACCGATGATGAACATCATCAACGGTGGCGCCCATGCGGACAACAGTGTCGATCTGCAGGAGTTCATGATCCTGCCGGTGGGGGCTGGTTCGATTCGTGAGGCGGTGCGTTACGGAGCCGAGGTCTTTCACGCCCTGCAAAGTGTACTGAAGGGCAGAGGTATGGCCACCGCCGTCGGTGACGAAGGGGGCTTCGCACCTAATCTGCCGTCCAACGAATCCGCCATCGAGGTGATTCTGGAAGCGATTGAAAAGGCCGGCTTCGCTGCTGGCCGCGACATCTACCTGGGACTGGATGTGGCCAGTTCCGAATTCTATCAGGATGGGGTCTACAATCTGGCCTCCGAAGGGCGGAAATTCAGCGCCGAAGAGTTTGCTGACTACCTCGCCGCCTGGGTCGATCAATATCCGATCATTACCATCGAAGACGGTATGGATGAGGGTGACTGGGCCGGCTGGAAACTGCTGACGGAAAAACTGGGTCAGCGGGTACAACTGGTCGGTGATGACCTGTTTGTCACAAACACCAAGATCCTGAAACGGGGTATCGACGAGAGCATTGCCAACTCGATTCTCATCAAGGTGAATCAGATCGGCACGTTGAGCGAGACCATGGCCGCCATCGAAATGGCGCGGGATGCGGGTTACAGCGCGGTAATCTCCCATCGTTCGGGTGAAACCGAGGATACCACCATCGCCGATCTGGTGGTGGCCACCGGCACCGGACAGATCAAGACCGGATCCCTCTCCCGCTCGGACCGGGTTGCCAAATACAATCAGTTGATGCGGATTGAGGATCAGTTGGGCGATGAAGCCGTCTACGCAGGTAAAGAGGCTTTTCCGGTAACCATCGCATGACCTGACTCACATCCTCTCTTCCCCGGCAGGGTAAGGCGCCACTGGGCATAGTATGCTATAGGTTGTGCTCAGGGCGCCGGGAGTGATGGCACTCCGGGGAGGCGTGTTCCTCCGCCACCTGAACCCTTTATATTTACATCCTTGATTGATCGATGCGCATCATTATTGCCATATTGGTTGCCTTGCTGGTTTTTCTGCAATATCGCCTCTGGGTGGGTGAGGGGAGTCTTGCCGAGGTCAACAACCTGAAGGATGAGATTGCTGCGTTGCAGCAGGAGTTGATCGGTTTGCGTAAACGAAACCATGCCCTGCAGGCCGAGGTGGAGGATTTGCGCAGCGGCCAGGCGGCCATCGAGGAGCGAGCCCGCAGTGAGCTCGGCATGATCAAAGAGGGCGAGACCTTCTATCAGGTAGTCACCCCCTCCGGGACAGAGAACGATGAGCGATAGATGCTGGGCGGTAGTGCCGGCCGCGGGTGTCGGTCGAAGAATGGGCGGGGCAGTCCCAAAACAGTATCTGGATCTTTGCGGTCGCAAGATTATCGATCACACCCTGGAGAGATTGTTGAGTCATCCCCGCATTTCAGGGGTCTGTGTGGCCTTGTCGGCCGAAGATGGCTACTGGGAAAGCTGTGAACACCACAATCACCCCAATGTGATTCGGACCGCTGGCGGGGAAGAGCGCTACCACTCAGTACACAATGCCCTGGCAAGTCTCGCCGAACTGGCCGACGAGGGTGATTGGGTGCTGGTGCATGACGCGGCCCGGCCCTGTCTCTCTGCTGCCGATCTGGATCGCTTGATTGAGACGCTGCAGAGCCATCCGGTTGGAGGGCTGCTGGGTATCCCGGTCGCCGATACTCTGAAACGAGTCGATGATAAAAATAATATCGAAGCAACGGTCTCCCGAGAACGCCTGTGGCGCGCCTTTACCCCGCAGATGTTTCGGCTCGGTCTGTTGAGCCGCTGCCTGGAGCAAGCGATGGAGAACGGAGCGGCTGTTACCGATGAGGCGAGCGCTGTGGAGCTGTCAGGTCATCGACCCTTGATGGTGGAAGGTGATGGCACAAACATCAAGATCACCCATCGACACGACCTGCTGTTGGCCGAGCACTATCTCAACCTGATCCGGCTTAACGACTGATCGGCTTACAGCGCAAGCAGATCCCGCAGTTCACGGATCTGCTCCCTGGCATTTTCAAGGATGCCAATCGAGTGTCTCGGAGTCAGTTTGCCCAGCGCCAGTTTATGAAAGGCGGGTACCAGGTCCAGACGGGGTAATTTGGCCATCGCCGGTGTGCCGACAAAGGCGTGCAGCTGGGCCACCACCACCAGATCCACATAGTCCGGTTCGTGACTGATATCTTCCATCCAGTCCTCGGCGTGCAGCGCGGACTGTACAAAATAGTCCGGAAACTCCCATTTGCGCAACACCATGGCTCCGACTTCGCCTTTCAGGTTGTTGATCACCTGATCAAGCAGTTCGGGGTTTTCGGCAAGTTGAGGTTTGCTGCGTGCGGCGCCGATGATGGCCAGGGCACCGATGTCGTGGAGTAGTCCGCAGAGTAGCGCCTGGTCCGCTGAGAGTCCCGGGGTAACGTTTGCCAGCTCATGGCAGATTGGTGCCACATAGCTGACATGTTTCCAGAGTCCGAGCATCCGTTGCTGAAGAATCTTTGAGCGGCTCTGAAACAGTTTCCCCAAAGCAAAACTGATCACCAGGTTGTGGGTAACCGAACGTCCCAGCCGGGTTACCGCATCGGGTAGGTTGTCGATCGGCTGCTTACCCCGGTAGGCGGCGCTGTTGACCACGCTGATCACCCGGGCAGCCACCGTGGGGTCCGCCTGCACAACATGGGCGATATCTTCGCTGTCGGAGTTGCTGTCATTGATCACCTTGGCGATGCGCATGGTGATATCGGGCATGCTGGGCAGTTCCAGGGTGTTGTTCTGTACCGCCTCATGGAACTCCCAGTAGAGCTCGTCTTCCGGCCCTTCACTGTCCTGTAACTCAATGGTGTTGTTCGAGCGTTGATTGGCAACCGGCGGCAGCCGCTTGATCGCATCGTAGAGCTCTCGTGGAATACTCAGCAGGTCAACCGCAGTCAGGCTCTCTATGGAGACTTCACTCGGATTTTTCTCCGCCAGAGCAACCAGGCTGCAAGGTTGGTCCGCTTTGCAGACGATCTGCTTGCCGTCATTGAAGCTGATCCTGACTTCTCCAGCCATCAGGAAGAAGATCTGGTCACTCGTCTCCCCGGCTACAGCAATGCGGGTATCGGCATTGCAATGTTCGATGTGGGTTTCGGATAGCACATAGTTCCGCACCCGTTTCGGCAGGTGTCTCAGGATCTCAATCTTCTTGACCCTGTTTTGAGTCACTGCGGTTACACGTTGAATCATCTACTGGTTGCTCGATCTATTTAAACTTTATCCCTGGCAGTTGGCACTTTCCGCACAATCGAAAATTCCCGATAGGCTGGGAATCTTGCCTGGTCCCGGCCGATACCTTCAATCGCCAAGTTAAATGTTGCTACAAAGCGTACAATGCTGTTTATTTAGCGACCCGATCGGATAACTCTTAAGCAGCCAGGGTGAAAAAATTATGCGTATAGGACAGGGCTATGATGCTCACCATTTCGAGTCCGGCTCCCCGTTGGTACTCGGCGGTGTCGAGGTGCCACACGATCAGGGCCTGAAGGCCCATTCCGATGGGGATGTGCTGATCCATGCACTGTGCGATGCACTGCTGGGCGCTGCTGCCCTGGGTGACATCGGACACCACTTTCCAGATAACGATCCGGCCTATGCCGGCATTGACAGTCGGGTGCTGCTGCGCCATGTGATGCAGCAACTTCAGGAACTGGGTCTGACACTGGCCAATGCCGATATGACCATTGTCGCGCAGAGACCGAAACTGGCTCCCTATATCGATGAGATGAGGTCGCTGTTGGCTGGGGATCTACAAACCAAAATCGATCGGATCAATATCAAGGCCACGACCACTGAGGGTATGGGCTTCACCGGTCGGGGTGAGGGTATTGCCGCACTGGCCACTGTACTGCTGGTAGAACAGACCGGTGAGTGACCAACCCTGGGAAACCCTGGCGCAAATGCCTTATGCTCATGGCACCCCTGTTGGCCGGGGAGTGATCAGATCCTGTGCGGATGATTTTCAGGTGGATGAAGCGCTGGGGTTCTTGCCGGATGATGAGGGGGAGCACCTATTGGTTCAGATCAGAAAAAGAGAGACCAATACCCAGTGGCTTGCGGGGCAACTGGCACGCCTAGCCGGCATCGACAGAAAGGATGTGGGTTTCGCCGGATTGAAAGATCGGCACGCGGTAACCACTCAGTGGTTCTCCCTGGGTATGGCGGGTCGGCCTGAGCCGGATTGGCAAGCGTTGGATAACGAACGGATTGAGGTTCTGGCCGTCCATCGGCACAAGAAGAAGCTGCGCCGGGGGAGTCTACATGGCAATCACTTCATACTCAGAGTCCGGCAGCTCAGTGGTGCGCGGGAGGCCATTAACACGCGTCTCCAGCAGCTGCAGTGCGCTGGAATGCCTAACTACTTTGGTGAGCAGCGCTTCGGTCATGACTACAGTAATCTCGATGAGGCGAATCGTCTCTTCTCGCCATCCAGGCCACGAATGAACCGATCGCTACGGGGATTGATTATCTCAGCGGCCAGGTCGCAACTGTTCAACCAGGTTTTGGCGGCCCGAATCGAGCAGGGTAACTGGAACAGCCCCATTCCAGGTGACTATTTTCGGCTGGATGGCAGTCGGGGAGGATTTGCCGACCATGAAGAGCAGCCTGAGCGGCTGGACACGCGTTGCAACGCACTGGATGTTCATCCTACCGGTCCGCTCTGGGGGCGTGGACGGAGTCTGGTCAAAGAGGATACAGAGCGTCTGGAAACCCAGGTGTTAGCCCCCTTCGAGCTGTGGAGGAATGGCCTGGAACATGTGGGATTGCAACAGGAGCGCAGGCCACTGAGAGTCGCACTGAACGCGCTGGAATGGCGGTTTCTCGAGGATCGTGATCTCGAGTTGAGGTTTTTTCTGCCGGCCGGTTGTTACGCAACGGCCATGTTGCGTGAACTGCTCGATTATACGCCACCCAGTGTGGATGAGTAGCCGTTGATTTGATAGGGATAACAAGTAATTATGATCACACGACGAGTTGTTATTACCCTGATTACTCGGGGTGGTAAAAGAGATTCAAAAATATAGGATTGATAGGGTCACTGTTGACAAACCCGAGTAGTTAGCCAGTTGTTAGTGGACGAAGGCCAGCCGATGAAAGGTACACTCAGGCAGCTCTGCTGCACGGTACAACGCAATTGTCATATCTCCGATGCCCGCCACGGCACCGACTATGGTCTCTGTACCTACCTTTTAAAGATGCGGGAGTACTACCGCTGGGAGAACGGGCTCGACTATGAAGCCTCCCTGACCAATGAGTCCGTCGGCGATTGGCTTACCGCCAGGGAAGCGCTCTGGGAGTCCCTGGTGGATGATCATTTCGACTCCCTGCCGATCGATGGGCGGGTTTACGATCCCTTCGACGTCGAGACCATTAATCAATCACTCGAACCCCTGGGGTTGGTCTACAGCGCAGGATACGGTGCGAAAAACAAGCCGCTTTTTTTTCTCGGACACCTGGAACGACGAGAGGAACCGGAGGGCATCTCGGTGTGGGTGGCTGGGCGTGAACTTGCTCGGGATCTGACCGCTCCGGCGGCGATGAATCAGGGTGGACGGATCTATATCAGGCGGGAATCCTTCCGTCGGCTGCTCTGGGAAAAGTTTGAGAATTGGCGATGGCAACGGGCCGATAACGCCTTGGGGCGAGCCTTCTCTCACTACGATTTCGAAAATCAGCTTGAAGCCTCCCTTGATTTGATGGTGGACAAAGAACTGACGGCTGTACTGCTGCATGAAAAAGGTGAGTATCAGGCGGGACAGATTCTAGGCGATCAGTGGAACCAGATGGTCCTAGAGCTCGGCCACTCGGCAGCCGAGCTGATGGTTCGCGCGGTCAGAGATCACTGGGCGGATTGTCAGGTAACGCTCCCTCAGTTGCTGCAAGATGAGGATGAAGCCTCTCTGCATTTCTACATCGGCGGACTGACCGGTATGCGAAAATCCCTGTTCCCAGAGTTGATTGCAGCCTATGAAAACTGGTATCAAGATAGAGATTGGCGACGCTTTCATCGGCTGGTCACCGAGGGACAGGCCCACTGGTCCAGCTTGGCAATCCAGCTTTTAGATCTCTACCGGAGTCGACCAGCCGATAGCCAGTCGGCGATCAAGTTGATGGTGGAAGAGAATGTATTTTAAACGGCATTAAATAATTCCCCTCAGCGGTGATGCTATATTCCATCGAGGACGCATCCTGAGTACCCGGTTTCCTAAAACTTGTGAATCAGTCCTGGTTGGCCGATGGGTAAATTTCTACCGATGTAATCTTTTTTTGTCGATCCGGTATACAATAATTCATTTCTATAGCACTGCGTAAAATAACAACGCCAATACAGCTTTAAGGATGAGCACAAGTCCTAAATGGGCTTGCTCCAACATGAATGGAAACGATATGGCCGACAGATTAAGCGAAGGAATCGCTCACCTACCGATATTCGAACCCCTGTATGCAACCCTGAGTGATGACGCAAAGTCGGAGTATGCGCAAGGCTACATACGGTTGCTGTTCACTTTCCTGATAACGATCTATTCGTTGGTGATGTACTTAACTAACTCCAAAGAGCCGTTTTTTGCACAGACTGCTCAGCTGGGTGGGGCCTATGTGATTTTCTCAATATTGATTCTGTTGTCGTTTCGCTATTTTAATCAAGGCTCTCTCACCAGAAAGATCTCTACCATGCTGGGTGATCAAATTGTGACCTGCCTAGCCATGTATACCGCTGGGGAAGCAGGCGTATTCCTGTTTATTGTACTTGTCTGGAGCATTGTCGGCCATGGTGCAAGGTTCGGTACGATCTATCTCTATGCGGGCATGGTACTCTCTACGCTTGGGTTGTTGATCCTCACGATCGTCTCACCATTTTGGATAGCCCATCCGCTGATTGCTTACGGTCTGATGTTGATAGTCATTCTCATTCCCCTCTTTGTCTCCAAGATCCTGGGGCAGTTGGTGAAGGCCAAGGCGGCCGCTGAAGCAGCCAATCAGGCAAAAAGCCGGTTTTTAGCTAACATGAGCCATGAGCTGCGTACGCCATTAAGCGGTATTATCGGTCTGGCCAGACTGATCACGATGGAACCTTCAAATCACACGGTAGATGAGAAGGTAAAGACAATCGACTCCTCGGCAAGACATATGCTCAACCTGATCGACGATATTTTAGATCTGTCAATGATTGAGGAGGGACAAATAAAAATCGATTGTAGGATTTTCGATTTTCATGCCTTGATCGTTTCGGTTTGCGCCACCCTTGACCCCATTGCCAGAAATAAGGGTATTCGTCTAATGTCCCATATATCCCCGGAGGTGCCGATTTACCTGATTGGTGACTCGCGGAGGATTCAGCAGGTTCTGAACAACTTGATCGGCAACGCTGTTAAATTTACCCACCAAGGGTATGTGGATGTCCGGGTCAACACGCTGCAGCGCTCTGAATTTGAAGTGGCCTTACGCTTTGAGGTCATCGATACCGGTATCGGTATCCTGAAATCCGGGCTCAGGCATATCTTTCACCGTTTCAATCAGGTCGATGACGATATCACTCGGGAATTCGGGGGCACAGGGCTGGGTACAACGATATCCAGAGAGGTGGTTATGGCCATGGGGGGAGATATCCAGGTTGAGAGTACCCTCGGCAAGGGTAGCCGTTTCTACTTTGACCTTACATTGGAGCGGCCGGAGACCCCCTATCCGGAGTCTAGCTATTCAAGTAATACGGTGATCGTATACACCCTTGATCAAGATTTCTTTGTGCGGGTCAATCAGTCCCTAATGCCCTCACAAGTTATCTCAGAACAGGCCGGCTCTGTCAGAGATTTGAAACAACGGGTGCATGAGATCAGCCGCCAGGGCGATCAGATCCCTTTGGTTATATTGGATGCTGAGTCGATTAGTAGCGACATTCAGAAGATTGTGGCAACACTGAAGCGCTCAGAAGAGACTGAGGCCCATATCATTTTGGTCGATACAGTCGACAAGTTGCATCCACTGAGCACTCCCCGGGAGATCGATTCCGTTGTCAGGGACCTGTGCAACAGTGAACTCCTTTACAACGCGATACATACCGGGCTGCTGAGTACTCACGTAGCGGAGGGTGTTGAATCCATCAAATCCTGGAAACAGCTTAAAGAGCGGAATAAACTTGAGATCCTGGTTGCTGAAGACTCCACGGTAAATCGTCTGGTCCTTGGTGAGATGCTTACAAAGGCAGGCTTCCAGGTTGATTTGGTCGAAGACGGCGAGTCAGCGCTGATGAAACTTGAGGGATTCCACTACGATATCGCAATCGTCGATATGCAAATGCCCAGATTCGGTGGGCTCGATGTGATTCGGGAATATCAGACGGGGCAAGGTTTATATAACCCAATACCTTTCATCGTCCTGACGGCCAATATCTCACAGGAGGCAGAGTTGCAATGTAAAGTGGCAGGTGCAGATGCTTATCTTCAAAAACCTGTGGATATCGACAAATTGATCGAACAAATTCTGTTGCTGATTCAAGCAAAAGAGCGGGAGGGCTGTGACCGGGTGAAATGAGCGCAAATCATCGTTTGTATCGTAGCGAATAAAAATGGAGTGAAGAGATCACTCGTATTCAAGAGGAAAAAGCATGGGCCAGGTCAATCCAAAATTACTGATCGTATTGGCAGTAGTCATTCTG
>JAKSBX010000098.1 GCA_022360905.1 Chromatiales bacterium | reverse complement strand
TGAAGATCAAGTCATCTCACTGTGCTCTTTATCGTTTGGGAATATATATCTACCAATCAGAAACCAGATCCATCCAATCAGTAGACCGGCAGCCACATTGATTGTTGCGCTGCAGATTCCGGTCAGGAGTATGACACTCAGATCGAGTGGCGGAGAGGAGATGAGTGATTTGTGCCAGGCGAGATCGAGCCCGGCATAGATTAGCAGTGCTCCAACCGCCGCGAGGGGAATCAGCAGGAGTATCTGCAGTGCCTGTGGACCAAACAGCAGCCCAAGGGTGATCATGGCGATACCGAAAAATACCGGTGCCAGCCAGGTACGGGCGCCAAAGCGGTACTGTACCACCAGTCCCCCGGCACCATGACACATGGGGAAAGCGCCGAAGGGCGCCAGCAGCATATTCATCGCACCGGTGGTGAAACCGAGTCGGGTCGGGGAGATGCGTTGCTTATCCTCAGGGAAATAGTGGCCGGCGATGGCTGCTGTGGCAAGGATGGCATTGGTCAGTGTCAGACTGAGTTGGGGGAGTAAAATGGTCTGCGCCGACAGGCCAAGCTGTTGCCAGCTGAAACTGGTCCATTGGGGGGTATGCAGGGCCAGGCTGATATCGGCGACTGGGTTCTGTGCCGTTGACAGGCTCCATAGGCAGGCGCCAACGATGAGGATCACCGCTGCAGCAGGTCTCAGGGGGGTAACCAATAGCAGAAACAGTAGTCCGCTGGCGAGGATACCTGTCCAGGGATCTATTTCGATCAACTCAATGCCCGCCCAGGCGAGCATCAGCCCGACACCGAGCTGGATACCGGTCATAACCGGCGTGGGTATTTTTCGCGCCAGCAGGTCGAGGACTCCGAACAGAGAGAGCAGAGTAACCGTAATCCCCAATAGAAAACCTGTGGCCGCGATCGTCTGGGCATCCAGGCTTTGGGTGATGACAATGGCGGCAACCACTTTCATCGGTTGTATCGGAATCGGACGTCGATAGACCGCAGCCACGACCAGTGCAAACAGACCAAAGCCGATCAACAGCCCCGTTGGATCGACCTTTTGTAAGGCTAAAACACCGATGACGATCGGCAGAAAGGTACCCAGGTCGGCAAAAGCGCCGGATAGGTCTCCGGTATAGCGATGTTTTGCGAGAGGCTTGAAAGATTGGAACACTATCCGAGTATAGGACACTTATTCTCAATCAGGCACCTTGCATAGGTCCTGGCATACCTTACTCATGAGTCCTGGGTGGTGAATCCGGATCCAAGGGAAAAACAGGCTTGATTGTAATCAGATTGCAACAAAGTCAAGGCACAATCTGCCCGGTCTTGTAGACTTGTCTATATTCAAGCTTAGGTGGGGGACGCATTTTGAAAGCACGCATCGGTATCAATGGTTTTGGGCGTATGGGTCGTTTGGGCCTGAGAGCAGGCTGGAACGACGAGGGTCTGGAGTTCTGCCAGATCAATGAGATTGCCGGTGATGCCAGCTGTTCCGCCCATCTGTTGCAATTCGACTCCGTACACGGGATCTGGGATCACCATTGCCGGGGTGATGAGGCTGCACTCTCTGTCGATGGGAACCAGCTGAATTACACCGCCAACCCGGCGATCGATGAGACCGATTGGTCGAGTTGCGATATCGTCATCGAAGCCACCGGCAAGCACCATAAAAAACCGGATCGTCTGAAATCCTATTTCGACCAGGGGGTGAAGAAGGTCGTTGTGGCGGCACCCACCGATGGTGCTTTGAATCTGGTGTATGGGGTGAATGACCATCTTTACGATCCAGAGGTCAACCATTTGGTCACAGCGGCCTCCTGTACCACCAACTGTCTGGCGCCCCTGGTGAAGGTGCTGCATGAGAAGATCGGTATCGTGCATGGCTGCATGACCACCATTCATGACATCACCAATACCCAGACCATTGTTGATAGAGGGCATAAGGATTTAAGAAGAGCCCGTGCCTGTGGTCAGTCGCTGATTCCCACCACGACCGGCTCGGCCAAGGCGATTACCAAGATCTTTCCCGAGTTGGAGGGGCATCTCGATGGTCATGCCGTGCGGGTGCCGCTACTCAATGGTTCATTGACAGATTTTGTTTTTGAAGCACCCAGGGCAGTCACGGCTGACGAGGTGAATGGTTATCTTCGTGAGGCTGCTGAGGGGGAGTTGCAAGGTATATTAGGGTATGAGGAGCGTCCGCTGGTCTCTGTGGACTATGTCAACGACCCGCGCTCTTCGATCGTGGATGCCCCATCCACCCTGGTGATCGATGATCGTCAGGTCAAGATCTATGCCTGGTATGACAACGAGTGGGGTTATGCAAACCGATTGATCGATATCGTCCGTAAAGTGGCGGCAGCGATCTAAAATGGATCAGGGCTTACGCAACTATCTGGTGGTAACCGGCGGTTATTGGGCTTTCACCATTACCGACGGTGCGATCCGCATGCTGGTGGTGCTCTACTTCCACCTGCTTGGTTACTCGCCGTTTGAAGTGGCGATGCTGTTTCTTTTTTATGAGTTTTTCGGCATCGTCACCAATCTGGTAGGTGGCTGGCTGGGTGCACGCATCGGCCTCAATCTGACCATGCATATCGGCATGGGGCTGCAGGTTGTTGCCCTGACCGCCTTGACTGTGCCCGACGCCTGGCTCTCCGTTGTCTACGTAATGATCGCCCAGGCGCTCTCCGGGATTGCCAAAGATCTGAATAAGATGTCCGCCAAAGCCTCGGTGAAAACCATGGTGCGTGACGGCGGCGACTCCAAACTGTTCAAGTGGGTGGCGGTGCTTACCGGTTCGAAGAATGCCCTGAAAGGGGCCGGTTATTTCATTGGTGCGGCGCTGCTCGAGTGGATCGGTTTTCGTGGTGCACTGGCCTTCCTGGCCGCGATGCTGTTGCTGGTTTTAATCATGACCTCAGTGATGCTTCCCTCCGGACTCGGGAAGATGAAATCGAAACCGAAATTCTCCCAGGTCTTTTCCAAAGTGGCAGCGATCAACTGGCTCTCCGCCGCGCGCTTTTTCCTGTTTGGCTCGCGGGATGTCTGGTTTGTGGTTGGTTTGCCGGTGTTTCTCTACGAGGTGCTGGGTTGGAGTTTTACCCAGGTTGGTGGTTTTCTGGCGCTCTGGATTATCGGTTACGGCTTTGTTCAGGCCAGCGTTCCCAAACTGCTTGGGCGTGTTCACCAGGGCCAGGGGCCGGGTGGGGGAACGGCGCGCCTGTGGGCTTTTTTGCTGGCCCTGTCACCTGCTGCCATTGCCATGGCGCTGAATCAGGGTTGGCCGGCCGAACAGGTACTGGTCGTGGGTTTGATTCTTTTCGGCATTATTTTTGCCATTAACTCGGCCGTTCACTCCTATCTGATCCTGGCCTACTCGGACCATGAAAAGGTCTCCATGAATGTGGGGTTCTACTATATGGCCAATGCCGGGGGAAGGCTGGTTGGTACCGTGCTTTCCGGTCTGATCTATCAGACTTACGGTCTTGAGGGGTGCCTTTGGTGGTCGGCGCTGTTTGTCGTTTTGGCCGCTCTGCTCTCCTTTGGGTTACCCGAGGTCGGGACAGATGAAAAACAACCGCTTAAAGCTGAAGGCCGCTGATCAGACGGTTCGAATGCTGCCTTTCAACCATGAAGCAGCTGCAGTAGCAGGCGAATCCAAATAACAAAAATCAGCAGATAGCTGACAAGAAAGGCATTCTTTCGATGCAACACATTGTTGCTCCCCAGATGTATCCAACTGTGGATCGCACGTGAAGCAAGATAGCACCATGCCAGCCCCAGATAGAGGGGATCTGATTTCTCCAGCAGTAGAATCACAATCGTACTCAGATAGAAAAGCAGTGGCGTTTCCAGCAGGTTTTGAAAATGGTGACTGATTTTGATCAGATATTCCGGTGGTCGGCCACCCCGATTGTACTTGAAGTAGGCAATACTCAATGAGCCCTCTTTTACCGCCTTGTAGCGAGCGGCGATCAGGGCGATACCCATACCTCCAGTCAGCAGTACCAGGCCGATCATCGGTAATAGGATCTGTGCTTGATTCATGATTGTCCTCGGATTTGCAGTGAAGTGGCACTTGATCCTAAGCAAATCCTATATATGATCAAGATAATATTGTCAGCTTATGCTATTTTTCATCTCATGCTTGAGTCACTGGTTAACAGGCCCTAACAACCATGCCCTATACAGCTGAGCACAAACAACAGAGTCGTCTGCGTATTCTCGAGAGTGCTGTACGATGCTTTCTACAGCAAGGGTATGAAAGGACCGGGATCAGTGAGATCATGCAGGATGCCGGTCTGACCCATGGTGCTTTCTACGCCCATTTCAGCAGCAAAGGTGAGCTCTACATCGAGGCCATGACCCATGCCGCTAAGAATGGTCGCTTCACCGCTCATCTGAAAAATGGCAAAAAAGGGTCGGCCTGGTTTCAGGGTGTGTTGGAGGGTTATCTGAATCTGGATCATGTTGAAGGTGATGAGAGCCCCTGTCCGCTGGCGTTCCTGGTTACCGATATCGCCACCCGGGAGTCTGATGTAAAACAGACCTACACGCGCCTATACAAGGGGATGAATCGATATATCAGTCGTCAGGCGATGGATGACTCGAAGCGAACCAAGGATGATATTTATGCGGTAACCGCCATGATGATCGGCGGGGTGGCCGTGAGTCGGGCCATCAACGACCCAAAGCTGGCAAAACGTCTGCTGCACAGCTGCAAACAGACTGCTGAGAAAATCCTGACCAGTGACTAAGACCATTCCTGCAATTGAGTTTGAAATGAAAAACGGCATCCGATGCCGGGTACAGCTTTGTGTGGAACCGAATACCAGCCACACTGCCGAATTTCTGAAAAAGCAGATCGAAATCGGATTTCAGCATATGTCCGCCCGTTCTCGCATTAGCCGGTTCGCTACAGCGATGAATCACTTGACGGATGAACAGCTCGATTATCTGACAGACCTGGATGGCAAAGACAGAGTGGCCTGGTGCGCCACAGTAACCCGTGATGGTGAGGAGCGTGGTATCGGCATTGCTCGATACATCAGCTTGCCCAATGAAAAGAACATGGCTGAATTCGCAATCACTGTTGTTGACGATTACCAGGGGCAGGGTGTTGGTTATCAATTGCTGAATAAACTGATTCAGTCGGCAAGCCAGAATGGTTTTCAGGTACTGCGGGGATACATATTGATGAGTAATATGCCGATGCTGGCGCTCTGCAAACGTTTTGAAAGTAAAAAGTCTACGGTCGATGGACCCTTTGTGATTGTTGATATATTGGTGGACTAAAGTCCAATAGTTATCTTGCTGTGAATATAAGTAAAACGATCTAATCTGGAGCACAGTCTGATGAGTTCAACACTTAAATATATCGGGCATATCAACACCCCATACAGGGCATTGGAGGATTGTCCAAACAATGTGAATCTGAATGGTCCACTCTGCCAGTTGGTGATTCATGATGCCTATATAGACGGCCTGGTTGGTTTGAAGAAAGGGCAGCAGATTCTGATCCTCTATTGGTTTGAGAATACGGATAGAGGTGCGATACAGCAGAAGAGTAACCAGGGTGACGGGCTGATCGGTACCTTTGCACTGCGCTCCCCCCATAGGCCGAATCCTATCGGCGCAGCAGTACTGCCGATTGAGGGAATCGAAAATGGCGTAGTATTTGTGAAAGGGCTTGATTGCCTGAACGGTACCCATCTGCTGGATATCAAGCCTGCAATCATCAGGGATTAGGTCGGTGGATGTGTTGATCAAGAGCTGGTTCTCATATCTTCCAAGTCACCTGTCTATTTCAACTTACCGCGAAAGTTCCGTATATTTTCTTGCTTTTTTAATCTAATCAGTGTTCTAAGGCCAAGTTCAACTGCATCTTTCTTGGTTCTGAGGCCAGTTGCCTTCAATACATCTTCCATTAGCTTGTCATCTATATCGATATTCGTTCGCATCTTAGAGCTCGTTAGCTGTGTTTTGTTGATGTATATTAGATGTCATTATTTATACTGATGGTGATCAGGTTTAAATAGCCATTTTGCGCTCTACAATGTGCAGAATCATACCTTTGAGATTAGGTTTTATGTCTGTTATGAATTAGTGCCTGTTGCCCCTGGAAAGTGCCAAGCAATGCGCTAAGAGAGAAGTTTGGTTATTCAAAATAAACGGTAAGCAATAGATATGTCTCTTTTTCAGGGGCAATCCCCTTAACAGGTCCTAAGCAGAAAGCTATTTGTCAGGTCTGCTTAGCCTGCAAAAAAGACTCATCGATCTGACACACAAGTGTCAGACCGGGTCTCAACTACCGATTGACATCGACAATTCTTCTGCCGCGAATCTTCCTGGCGAGTAGATGATCTGCCGTCTCGATGACCTCTGACAATCCGATCTCTTCAGCAATATTCTTCAGCTTGGTGAGGTCCAAGTCTTGCTCCAGGCGGTCCCACGCCTGCTGGCGGATCTCTTTGGGACACATCACGCTGTCGATACCGATCAGTGATACCCCTCTTAAGATGAAAGGGGCAACCGTTGCCGGAAAGTCCATCCCGCCGGCCAGGCCACAGGCGGTTACCACACCACCGTAATGGGTACCGGCACAGGCGTTGGTGAGTACGTGGGAGCCAACCACATCGACCACCCCGATCCAGCGCTCTTTGGCAAGCGGTTTACCTGGTTGGGAGAGTTCGCTACCAGAGATAACTTCAGCGGCACCTAAATCTGTCAGGAAAGCGGACTCCGCTTCAGCTTTACCACTCATGGCGATCACTGAGTAACCCAGTTTGGCAAGTATGGCGATCGCGACACTGCCAACACCGCCGGAAGCTCCGGTCACCAGGATATTTCCCTTGTCCGGTGTGATACCGTTTCTTTCCAGTGCGAGAATACAGAGCATGGCTGTGTATCCGGCTGTACCGATGGCCATTGCCTCCTTTGGCTGGAGTGAATTGGGCAGTCGAACCAGCCAATCCCCATGTACTCTGGCTTTCTGTGCCAGTCCTCCCCAGTGCTTCTCCCCGACACCCCAGCCATTCAAGACGACTTGATCGCCTTTTTGGTAATCCCCATGTGTGGAGTCGCTGACGGTTCCCACCAGGTCGATACCCGGCACCATGGGAAAGCGTCTTACAACCGGCGATTTGCCGGTGATCGCCAGGGCGTCCTTATAGTTGATGGATGAATACTGCACATCGATGGTGACATCACCTTCCGGGAGCATCGCTTCATCGATATCTGAAATGGTGGCTGTGTAATTCTCATCTTGCTTGTCAATCAGAACGCCTTTGAACATATCTGTGCCTCATTGATTAGACGAACGTCTAGTAAATAACAAAAAATTTATTTCAGACTGTTTATGAAAAAATCTGCATAACTTTGCAGTGCACTGGGACTGCGCTCGAGTTTTGCACGCAGTACTGCGCCCTCCCAGCCTGTCCAGAACAGATAGGCTGACTCCTTGCAATCTGTGTTGGCGGAAATATCACCGGCCGCTTTGGCTTCCTCCAGGCAGGCTTCCAGCCGCTGCTGCCAGGCTTCGAAGACTTCAATCAGTTGTGTACGGAATGATTCGGGCAGGGCGCCCATCTCCTGACCAAGGTTGCCAACCAGACAGCCCCGCTTGAACTGATGCCGGGCCATGCCGTCTATCGCATCTTGCATGAACGCGACCAGGCGCTGCAGGGGAGGGAGAGATCGATTGCCCAGGGATTTATCCAGCTTGTGCTCGAAAAATTTTGCATAGTTGCTGATCAGTTCGGAGCCGAAGGCATCCTTGTTTTTGAAGTAGTGATAGAAAGAGCCCTTCGGCACCCCGACGCGTCGCAAAATCTCGTCAATGCCTGTGGCGCTATAACCTTTTTCCGTGAGCACCTCCATACCCGAGCGAATCAGTTCAGCTTTGGTTTGACTGAATCCGGCCTGGTCTTTCGGAGGTCGGCCACGACGTCTTTTTAGGGGGATGGCTGAGCACATGAGGAAATATTAGACCGATCGTCTACAAAAATCAAACAACACCCTTTCAAGTGGCAGAAACAGAGCCTTAATAACCAGTCAACGCATATGGCCGGCAGTGGGTAGAGCCGATCTCCGGTGGAAGATGTGGCCAGCCAGATAGGCAGAATGAATTTGATTGCAGGTGGTCTTTTCATACATCAAGGCCAGTGGATCTGTTTCAGATAAAAGATCGATGCAATCGAAAAAGGGGTGAGTATCGATCTCAAGCCATTTGTGTTGCGTGATATGCCTTAATTTACAACTACTGAATTGGGTCATATGACGCGAAAACAGGGCGAAATGTCGATAAATGATTCATGTCAATGAGAGATGGAAAACAGGCCGGCTAGACTCTTGGCAGTTTTAATTTTGCACAGGTCGATCATCTAATCGATGAAAAGAGCCAACACATTTATTGTCTGTCTAGGGGTGTTGCTGTCAGGGTTTGTTGCAACCTTTGTGGATGTTGCGATACAGAGTGATCAAAGCTCACTGCAGGCAGCCGTCTCCGGTGAGCTGGTCGGCAGGCTGGGTTTGACCGACCTGGCTCTGTTTACCGAGGCCCGCTATACCAGACATCCTTCACAGACAGACATCCACGCCGCCTTCCAGGACCACCCCGGGGCATTGGAACATTTTCCTACAGGTTCTTTGGTGCCGCCTCCGATGGGATCTTTGCCATGATGAGCCTGTTGCGCAAGCACAGATATTTTATCGACTACACCCTGGGCACAATGTTGCGCCACAAGGGAAAGAGTCTTGGTCTACTGACTGTCTACACGCTGATCATATTTATGTTGGCCTCAGTGATGTTGTTCAGCCATGCCATGCGTAGTGAAGCTGTCACTCTGCTGGCCGATTCTCCGGAGATCGTTGTGCAGCGTATCCAGGCGGGGCGAAGTGTCATGATGCCGGCTGAGTATCTGGAGAGAATCGGTAAGCTGCGCGGTGTAACCGAAAAACGGGGCCGTTTGTGGGGCTACTACTACGATCCTACAGTCAAGGCCAACTATACGGTGATGACGAGCGAGCAGGATCAGCTCTCGATGAACGATATTGCGATCGGTAAAGGGATCGCCCGTACCAGGGGGCTTTCGATTGGTGATTACCTAACGCTACGTTCACACGAAGGCAAGGCTTTCTCTTTTAAAGTGATGAGGTTGCTGGAGAGTGAATCTGAACTGATCAGCAGCGATCTTTTACTGATGAGCACTGAAGCCTATCGTCGCTTGTTCGGTATTGAAGCGTCAGTTTACACCGATCTGGTGTTGTCCGTGAGGAATCCCCGGGAGATTCAAAAAATCGCCGAGAAACTGACTCTGTTGTTGCCGGACAGTCGCCCGATACTTAGAGAGGAGATCTTACGTACCTATGAGAGTCTCTTCTCCTGGCGGCAGGGTGTGATGTTGATTCTTTTGCTCGGTTCAGTGTTGGCTTTTGTGATATTCGCCTGGGATAAGGCCTCCGGGTTGAGTGCTGAGGAGCGCAAGGAGATCGGTATTCTGAAAGCAGTTGGCTGGGAGACCGGTGAGGTGATGCGTATGAAATTCTGGGAAGGGGCAATTATCTCCCTGATGGCTTTTCTATGTGGGTATCTTGCCGCCTACTTACATGTTTTTTATACCTCGGCAGGCCTGTTTGAACCTGTTCTTAAAGGCTGGTCTGTTCTCTATCCCAGTTTTCAGTTAACCCCTTCAGTGGATGGTCTGCAATTGGCGACGCTGTTCTTTTTCACCGTGTTGCCCTATATCCTGGCGACCATCGTACCTGTCTGGCGGAGTTCGATAACGGATCCGGATCTGGTGATGCGATAGATGGCCATGTTGATCGAGTTGACAGATGTACACAAAGCCTTCAACCAGGGCAAACCGAATGAGTTTTGGGCCATCCAGGGAATCACCACCCATTTTGAGGTGAACAGGATCAGTTGTCTGAAGGGGGCCAGTGGCTCAGGAAAAACCACCCTGATGTCGATGATCGGTTGTCTGTCACGGCCCACCCGTGGCCGTATACGTCTGCAGGAACGCACGATCTCTTCGCTACCCGAACGTTTTCTTACTGAGGTCCGTCGGCATACCTTTGGCTTCATTTTTCAGCGCTTCAATCTGATTCCCGGACTCAGCGTGGTAGAGAACATCATGTTGCCGGCCTATCCGTTGGGATTGAAAGCCAGCACCTTGAGAAAACGGGCGGATGGTCTGCTCGAACAGTTTCTACTGGCCGACAAAGCGAATAATCCTGTTGAGTGGCTGTCCGGCGGTGAAGCTCAGCGGGTGGCTATCTGCCGTGCATTGATCAACGATCCACAAGTTCTGATTGCCGATGAGCCTACCGCCAATCTGGATAGCCGACTCTCCCGTGAATTCATGGTTCTGCTCGATGAGCTGTCGAAAGCCGGCAAGACGGTTCTGATCAGCAGTCACGATCCGGTTGTCTTCGATTCACCTGTGGTCAACCGTGTGGTGGAACTCGAGGATGGTGTAGTGATCGCGGAGGGAAGATAACCTGTGCTGTTGAATCCTGCCATTCTGGCCCTGCTGTTGGTATCGGTGCTGGTATCCATGATGCTGCTGGTGGCGGCCACATTTGCCATCAGAATCCTGCGTCACTGGGATATTCAGAGCGGCAGTGAGTTACAGCTTCGACTTGAAAGGCGTACCTATCTGATCTCAACGCTGTTGATCTGGGCTTTCCTGTTTGAGTTTTTCTCTTTGTTACTGTTCATCTACAACGCTGAGGCCTTGTCGGGACAGTTTGTTGGTGCCATGTGCGCTACCGGTGTATTGAATCTGAATCCCTGGGGTTGGCCCACACTGTTTATGAAGATCGCGATGTTCTTTGTCGCCGCCATTTGGCTGGCATTGAACTATCTCGACAATCGGGGCTATGACTATCCGCTGATCCGATTCAAATATGGTCTGTTAGCGTTGGCTCTGCCTCTGGTTGTTGCAGAAGCGGTTTTGCAATGGCTCCACTTTACTGAGATGGAGCCAAACCTGATTACCTCATGTTGTGGAACACTCTTCTCTTCTGATGCACAAGGGATAGCCGGTGAAGTCAGTGGTATAGCCCCTGCAAAGTCGATACTCACACTTGTTATGTCAGCCATTCTGGTGATCGCCGCTGGGCTATGGGTGGCCATAAGGGGGCGGGGCGGCTGGCTGTTATCGGTGATGGGTGCTGCCGCCTTTGCTATTGCAATCCTGGCGATCGTGTCATCCATATCGCTCTATATCTACGAGCATCCGCATCACCACTGTCCTTTCTGCATTCTAAAATCGGGACATGGTTATGTGGGTTACTTTCTCTACATACCCCTGTTTCTGGCAACCGCACTTTCATTGAGTGCCGGGTTTGTATCGCCCTGGCGAAAGATCGCCAGTCTGAATCAGACGGTAGCAGAGATGCTGCCGCTGCTAAGTTGGTTGGCGCTGTTCTTTTTCATCCAGTTTTATATAACCGCAGCCTGGTCAGTCTGGCGTTCCCGGCTCACCATGATGGAGGTCTGGTGGTGATCGATAAGCCAATCTCTATTCTGCTCGTTCTATTGTGCCTGGCCTCTCTCGGCGCCTGTCAGTCAGACAGTTCCGCCCTGATCAAAGGAGAGCAACCGCCCGTATTTCAGTTACAGGATCTTGACGGGAATCCGCTAAATCTTCCCCAGGATTTTGAGGGGAAGGTTGTGGTGATACGTTTCTGGGCGGATTGGTGTCCCTTCTGTGAAACTGAGATGCAGAGCATTGAACCGGTCTACCAGGCCTACCAATCGAAAGGATTGGTAATCCTTGCGTTGAATGTACGGCAGGATCGCGAAACAGCGGCAGCCTTCATTGAAAAACTGAATATCAGTTACCCGGTTCTACTCGACCGGGAGGGCGAGGTGGCGAGACAGTATGGGGTAATCGGTCTGCCCACAACCTTTATTCTCGATCGTAAAGGGCGGTTGCATACCCGTATTATCGGTGAGTCAACCGCGGAGCTGTTTGCCCGCATCGTAGGTGAGTTGATATGAACCCTGAGCTGACCCTCGGTGTGGCGTTTCTCACCGGTATTCTAGGCAGCTTTCACTGCCTGGGTATGTGCAGTGGAATCAATGCCGGATTCTTTATCCATTTTGCGCCCAGGCTGAGATTAAGCCATCTGCTTACATTCCACACGCTGCGGATTACTGTTTATGCGTTACTCGGTATCGGTGGGGCTGTTGTCGGTCAGGTGCTGGTGCAGAGTGGCATTGTCGGTAAGGCACAGGGGGTGCTAATGATCCTGGCCGGTGGATTGGTGGTGCTGTTGGGACTGAATTTGCTGGGTGTGTCGCTCAACAGACCGGCCAGAGATAAACCGCCTAGCCATAAAGTTCCATTGACCAGCCTGAACAAACCGGTCTCTGTTGCAACGGTCACTGCAGGCCTGCTGAACGGACTGGTGCCCTGCAGCCTGGTTTTCTCCGTTGCCGTGAAAGCGGTCTCCACCACGGATCCTCTCAATGCGGGGCTGCTGATGTTGAGCTTTGGTGCCGGGACTCTGCCCTCGATGGTCGCGGTAAGCCTGATCGGCGGTTATGTCGGTAAAACCTTTCGTCATGGGTTGGCCAGAGTGGTCGGTCTGTTGGTGGTATTGCTTGGGCTATGGACAGTTTATGAAGGGGTGGTTTTTTACGACATCATGCGTGGATTGGCCAATTGGTAGATCTAGCGATCGAGTGATTGCCACCCGATTAAAAGTAATCCAGGGATTGTTGTGCGGTTCAATCTCATTTCATCGTTCAAACCGCCGTTTATGTTTGAGTAGAAGAGGAGTAGTAAAACTATGTCTGAAACGAGTAACAAGGAGCGCAGAAATCTGTTAAAGCTGCTGTCGGCAGCCGGATTGACCGGTCTCTCCGGTGGCGTGTTGGCCGGCCAGGGTGTCGGTGTCATGGTACCGGGCAAAGGCTGGGTCAAGGCAACAGAGGCCAGCTGTGATGGCGACGGTACGCCACTGCAGTTTATTCCCAAAAAGGCACCAGACAGTAATCCTCTGGAGAATGAGCTGGAGAAATATGCCAAGTGTCCCTACTGCGGAATGGATCGTACCAAGTGGCACCACAGCCGCCATCTGGTCCACTACGATGATGACCTGGTGGATGCCACCTGTTCCATCCACTGCCTGGCGATCAGTCTCTCCCTGAATATCGATCGTGGTCCGAAGGCAATCTATGCTGCGGATTTCGGTGCCGAGAGTGAGATCAAGCCGTTGGTCAATGTGGATGAGGCGAGCTATCTGATCGGTGCCAAGCTGAAAGGCACTATGACCACCCGAAGCAAGATGGCTTTCGCTTCTGCTGAAGCGGCAAAAGCGATTCAGGCGGAAAAGGGTGGCAATCTGGCAAATTTCGATGAGGCCTTGAGCGAGGCCTATGCCGGTATGGCGAAGGACACCATGATGGTCCGCAAGAAGCGCTCGGAACGGCGTAAAAAAATGATGGAAAGGATGAAACAGCAAAAGGGTTAGTGGATCGCATGCTGTGTCGAGCGGTGCTTTTCACAGCAACGTGATTGTTTGGATGAGAATTCACGGCTGTCCGGTCGTAGTCAATCAATCGGGCAGTCGTGAGAATGTTCGATGTTTACATGAATGACAGATAGATGAGCAAGAAAATCCCCTGGCGGAAAGTAGTGTGTGTGACGTCCCTGTTGGTTGCCTGTTGGTTAACACAAATGTCTAGTGTGCTGGCTCGTGAACTCCCCAACCCGGGACCCAAGGATACCTGTCCGGTGTGCGGCATGTTTGTCGCGAAATATCCTGAATGGATCGGCACGGTGCTTTACAAAGATGGACATGCGCACCATTTCGATGGTGCCAAAGATCTTTTTAAATACCTCCTGGATCTGCAGAAATGGGCGCCCGATCATCGCGCCAGTGAAATTGAGCGCATCGCAGTGACCGAGTACTACAGCCTGGCCCGTATCGATGCTCGGAGTGCGTTTTATGTAATCGGTTCTGATGTGTTGGGTCCCATGGGTCATGAGTTGATTCCTCTGCAGAGTCAGGCTGATGCAGAGGCCTTCCTTAAGGATCACCAGGGTGTCGCTATCCTGAGATTTGATCAGGTTAACAAGCCGCTGCTGTTAAATCTTGATCAGGGTGTGTTTCAGTAGTTCTGTGCCACTCTTATGCTCTAGAGTATCGGGGTTGTTATGGTCTGGAATGTGGGCTTAGGGAGTGGTCACCACGATTTTTCGTGCCTGTTCTGATATGATGATCTGACATTCTGCAGGGTTGATACGGTTCGCAACCAGGACGATCCCACTATGTATATCTGTCTGATAAGTGTTCACGGTTTGATTCGCGGCCACGATCTCGAATTGGGGCGTGATGCCGATACCGGCGGACAAACCAAGTATGTGGTGGATCTCGCCAGAGCGCTTGCCGAACGGGATGGTGTCAGCCGGGTCGATCTGGTAACCCGACGCGTAGTGGACCCGGAGATCAGCGACGATTATGCAGAACCCCTGGAACTGCTGTCAGAGAAGGCCAAGATTGTCCGGGTCGATGCCGGTCCCGAAGGCTATCTCGCCAAAGAGACCCTGTGGGATCATCTCGACAGCTTCATGGACAACCTGCTCAACTGGCTGAAGTCCCAACCGCGCATGCCCGATCTCGTTCATACCCACTATGCGGATGCGGGTTACGTGGGGGTGCGACTCTCTCATCTGTTGGGTGTGCCATTGGTGCATACCGGTCACTCCCTGGGACGGGATAAACAACATCAGTTGCTGGCCAAGGGCTTCAGTCGAAAGGAGATCAGGCAGCGCTACAACATGGATCGCCGGGTGGAAGCGGAAGAGGAGGTGCTGGCCAATGCGGATCTGGTGATCACCAGTACCCACAATGAGATCGAAGAGCAGTACAGCCTCTACAACCACTATACGCCGGACAATATGGCGGTGATCCCACCCGGTACCGACCTGACCCAGTTCCACCCCCCGTCCCGTGGGGATAGCATACCTTTCCGCAAAACCCTGTCGCGATTTCTGCGCGATCCCGACAAGCCGATCATTCTCGCACTCTCCAGGCCCGATGAACGTAAGAACATCCTCACCCTGCTGGAAGTCTATGGCGAGTCGAGTCAGTTGCAGAGTGTGGCCAACCTGGTGATCGTGGCGGGTAACCGGGACGATATCCGGGATATGGAGAGTGGTCCCCAGTCGGTGATGACCGACATTCTGATGACCATCGATCTCTACGATCTGTATGGTCGGGTTGCCGTGCCGAAACGCCACCTTGCAAAAGAGGTACCGGAGATCTATCGACTGACGGCACTCTCCGAAGGGGTGTTCGTCAATCCGGCACTGACCGAGCCCTTCGGTTTGACCTTGTTGGAAGCGGCAGCCAGCGGGCTACCGCTGATTGCCACGGAGAACGGTGGGCCGGTGGATATCATCGGTAACTGTAATAACGGCTTGCTGGTGGATCCGCTGAACAAGAAAGCGATCCGACGCAGTCTGCTGAAGATATTGCATGATAACGATTTGTGGCAGAAGTTTGCGCGCAACGGATTGAATGGTGTTCGTAAGCACTACTCGTGGAAGGCGCACGCCAAGAAATATCTGGCGATGATCAAACCGATGCCCGCTGAGCATGAGAGGTTGCCCACCAAGCCGCCAAAACATGTCAAGTATCGCTATCGGGACCGGGCCATATTTACCGACCTGGATCAGAATCTGCTCGGTAATCCCACCGGTTTGAAACGTTTCATTCAGGTGGTGCGCGATAACCGGAAATGCGCAACTTTCGGTATTGCTACAGGGCGTCGACTCGACGATGCTCTCTCCATCATGAAGAAGTTTTCCATACCGATACCTGACGTACTGATCACCAGTCTGGGTACCAAGATCCACTATACGCAGGGTCTTTCAATGGATGACTACTGGGGCGAGCATATCGATCATCTGTGGCAGCCAAAAGGCATACGCCGGGTGCTGGCGGATCTTCCCGGGATCAAGCCGCAGCGGAAACAGGATCAGAGTTATTTCAAGATCGGTTATCACTACGATCCCAACAAGGCCCCCACCGTTGATGAGATCAATGCCCTGCTGCGCAAGGAGGAGTTGACCTGTAACGTGATTCACGCCTTCGGTCAGTTTCTCGATGTATTGCCCTCCCGCGCCTCAAAAGGGCAGGCGTTGCGTTATGTGGCGCAACGCTTGGATGTACCCCTCGAACATATCCTGGTTGCCGGAGGCTCCGGCTCCGACGAGGACATGATGCGCGGTAATACACTGGCGGTAGTGGTGGCCAACCGGCACCATGAAGAGCTATCCCACATGATCGATCTTGAACGGATCTATTTTGCCAAGCAGTCCCACGCCTTGGGCATTCTTGAAGCGATCGAGCACTACGACTTCTTCAGGAGTTGCCATGTGCCTGAAGAGCCATGACAGTCAATCTGCTTATCTGAACAGACCTGGGCAGAAGTCCGATAGGGCTACAATCGATCTGTTGTGATTTGCTATCCTTAACCCAAATGGCACTTAAATTAAGCACTGAAATCCATTGCATCTGGTTTTATCAAAGGGTTTTGGTGGGGCGTGGCCCCACCATACTGTTGAATTCATGGTGTAGGGTGGGGCCATGCCCCACCAAATAACGTTAAAGTAAGTACCATTCATCCTTAACCCCAATAAGCTTATTCTTGTAAGTTGCCGGGTTGATCAAGCTTCGTGTGGCTGAATCTCAACTCGTTGTCCGATGAATACGTATTAACAGGCCCTGACAACAATGAATAATAAAAAACTGATCATCTATGGTGAAGTGCTCTACGACTGCTTCCCAAATGGGGAGCAAGTACTCGGAGGTGCGCCGTTCAACGTGGCCTGGCATCTCCAGGCGTTTGGCCAGTCCCCCTATTTTATCAGTCGTGTCGGCCGGGATGCGGATGGGGAGCGGATTCTTCAGGCCATGGCTGACTGGGGCATGGCGACCGCCGGGGTGCAGCAGGATGACGAGCATCCCACAGGCCGGGTCATGATTACCCTCGAGCAGGGTGAGCCGAGCTATGAGATCATGGCCGATGCCGCCTATGACTTCATCGATCCGGCAGCGTTGAATTCCCTCAGCTGTGAGATGCTCTATCACGGCAGTCTGGGGTTGAGAAACCAGATCGCGCGCAGTGCGCTTGAGCGACTGAAACAGAATGGTGCAGAGAGCGTATTCCTCGATGTCAATCTACGCCCACCCTGGTGGCAACGGGAATCGGTAATGCTCTGGGTCAATCAGGCCAATTGGCTTAAATTGAATCAGCATGAACTTGATCAACTGGATGGCGGTGAAGAGGATCTGCATAAGCAGGCACTGGCTTTCAAGCAGAAACATGACCTGACCGGCTTGATTGTCACACAGGGGGAACAGGGCGCTTTTGTGCTGGCGGATCAACCATCACCCCTGCAAGTGGTCCCCGAAGCGAGTCAGGAAACCGTGGACAGTGTTGGTGCAGGTGATGCCTTTACAGCCGTGATGCTGCTTGGTTTGAACGCCCGCTGGTCTCTCGATGTCACGCTGCAAAGGGCGCAGTCCTTCGCTTCGGCGATTGTAGGGAAGCGTGGTGCTACCGTATCATCAGCGTCATTCTATGCGGATTTTCTGTCACGATGGGAGACGCAGGAGCACAATACGGATTAGAACTGTAGGCCCCGGTATCGCAATATGTATGAACAGGTTTCACATTCACTGCTGAATCATATCCTCGACGAACTCAAAACCGAGATTCGTAAACGGGACCTGCGCCACTTCTATACCCGGCTTGGGGCAAATTTCTATGGCATTCATCTGCTGTTCCACCACCTCTACGGAAAACGGGAGGATTTCAAAGAGCAGATGATTCATCTGGTGGAGGTCATGGCGATCCGCTACGTGCAGCGCCATGTCACCCTCAAACAGTTGGACAGTGATCGGGAGAAGCGCCACAACTGGTTCCTCAGTCAGGAGTGGGTCGGCATGGCTCTCTATGCGGATGGGTTTGCCGACAATCTGCAGGGGGTGGAGGAGCGCTTGCCCTATCTGCAGGAGTTGGGGGTCAATATGCTGCATGTGATGCCGGTGATGGTCTGTCCCGACGGTGCCAGCGACGGAGGCTATGCGGTCAGTGATTTCCGCAATGTGGATGAGCGTTTCGGTAGCCTGGAGGATATCAACAAACTGGCCACCTCTACCCGTAAACGGGGTATGCTGCTGGTCATGGATATGGTGCTCAACCACACCTCGGACGAGCACGAGTGGGCGCAACGGGCCCGTGCCGGAGAGCAGAAGTATCAGGACTATTTTTACACCTTCGATAACCGTGATATTCCGGATATGTTCGAAGAGACCATGCCGGAGATATTTCCCGAGACCTCACCCGGAAACTTCACCTGGGATGAACAGATGCAGAAGTGGGTGATGACGGTCTTCAACCACTACCAGTGGGATCTCAACTACAATAATCCGGCTGTGTTCATCGAGATGCTGGACAACACCCTTTTCTGGGCAAACCAGGGAGCGGATATTCTGCGTCTCGACGCGGTCGCCTTTCTGTGGAAGAAGATCGGCACTACCTCGCAGAACGAGCGGGAGGCCCATCTGCTATTGCAGCTGATGAAGGATTGCTGTCAGGTTACCGCACCTGGGGTTCTGTTCATTGCCGAGGCGATCGTTGCACCGGTGGAGATCACCAAATATTTCGGTGAGGATGCGGTGATCGCCAAGGAGTGTGAGATCGCCTACAACGCCACCTTCATGGCTTTGCTCTGGGATGCGGTTGCCACCAAGAATACCAAGCTGCTGCGTCAGGGCATCCAGAGCCTGCCGACCAAACTGGATCGGGCCACCTGGCTCAACTACCTGCGCTGTCACGATGATATCGGGCTCGGTTTCGATGATGCGGATATCCACAAGGCCGGTTATCAACCGCTGGCCCACCGAAAATTCCTGGTCGATTTTTTTACCGGTCGTTACGACGATTCACCGGCCCGCGGCGCACCTTTCGGAGTCAACCTGAAAACCGGAGACGCACGTATTTCCGGCTCTCTGGCATCTCTGGTGGGCCTGGAGGCTGCGATCGAACAGGATGATGCGGAAGCGATCGAACAGTCGGTCAAGGTGATCCTGTTGCTGCACAGTCTGATCTGCTCCTTTGGTGGCATGCCGCTGCTCTATTATGGCGACGAGATCGGCACCCTGAACGATCGGGAGTTCCTGAACGATGAGAACAAAGCGGGGGATAATCGATGGATGCAGAGGCCGAAAATCGATTGGCAGCGGGCGGAACGCCGCCATCAGCACGGCACCCCTGAACAGCAGATCTTCGATGGCCTGAAAAAGATGATTGCCGCCAGAAAGGGAATACCCGCCTTTGCCGATTTCAATAACCGGGAACTGATCGAAGTGGATAACCCTCATCTGTTTGTCTTCTGGCGTAGCGATCCCTTCATGCCGATGGGTTCGGTCCTGGTGGTCTGCAATTTCGACAGCAGTCCTCAGTTCATGGAACTCAGCGCATTGGGCAACCGGGGTATGTTTGAATATGGTAATCTGAAAGATCTCTATTCGGGTGAGAGCCCGCGCCTGTTCAAGCAGCAGCTGGTGGTGCCTCCCCACCAGTTTTATTGGTTGACCGATCAGCGGCCTGAAACAGGACTGCATCTGTAAACAGGGTCAACCGCTTTGGTGATAGTTTTGTGATAATTGTGTGAAAGTCACGCTATAGATTTTTGATTCAATCCTCAGCTGAAGATATGAATTGAGATCACCGACCCTTAGACTGGAAGTAATCGATTAAATGCAACGCAAATTACTGATCGTCGAAGATGAACCGGATATCGCTCATCTGGTGCAAAAACATCTGCAGGATGCGGGATACGACGCGGATATCGCGAGCAATGGTGCAGCCGCCATGGAGCTGTTCAAAAAACACACCTATCAATTGGTGATTCTCGATTTGATGCTGCCCGATACAGATGGTTTGACACTCTGTCGACAGATGCGAACAGCCGAAGCCTATGTGGCGATACTGATGCTGACAGCCAAGTCGACCGAACTCGACCGGGTACTCGGTCTGGAGATGGGGGCGGATGATTATCTGACCAAGCCGTTCAGCGTGCCTGAACTGATGGCCCGTATCAAAGCCCTGTTCAGGCGTATCGATGCCTTGAAAGAGGGCAATCAAAGCATTACCGGACAGGAGAGTATCGAACGAGGCAGTCTCTACATCGATGTCAACAAACGCTCAGTTCAGGTTGACGGCGAACTGGTGGATCTGACGGCCAGAGAGTTCGATCTGCTGCTGTTTTTTGCTCGTCATCCCGGTCGGGTCTTCAGTCGCATTCAGCTGCTCGATAAGGTCTGGGGCTACAACCATGACGGTTACGAACATACGGTGAATTCCCATATCAATCGTTTACGCTCAAAGATCGAGAAAGACCCCTCTGAACCGCAATATGACTTGACGGTATGGGGTGTGGGCTACAAATTTCGCGATCAACGGAGCGAGTCGTGACAACCCGGGTCGAGATTGTGGACCGGCTGCCATCGAGGCTGTGAAATGCGTATGTTTCAATCCCTCTATGGCCGTCTCTCGCTTGCCCTGATCGGCCTGTTTCTGGTGACCGGGCTTCTCTATACCCTGATCACTCTGGTTACCACCAATCGCTATTTGCAGGAGATCACCCAACACTTCAACCAGGATCTGGCGCAACGCATCGTGGCGGACCGCCGTCTGGTGATCGATGGGGAGATGAACGATTTGGCGCTGAAGAAAACCTTCAGCGACTACATGGACATCAATCCGAGTATCGAGATCTATCTGCTGGACAAACAAGGGACGATTCTCGCCTTCTCCGCCGATGCTGGAAAGGTAAAACGCAAGCAGGTTGATCTGGCGCCGATCGAAGCCTTTATGCGAGGTGAAGGTTTCCCGCTGCTGGGGGATGATCCCCGTTCCCATGAAAGGCGCAAAGCGTTCTCCGTGACCGAGGTGCCGGCCGGTGATATGCCGGCTGGTTATCTCTATGTGGTGCTCAGGGGTGAGGAGTACGACAACGCCGAACAGGCGGTATTGGATAGCTATGCGTTGCGCTACAGTGCCGGCGCCGTGGCGGTGAGTATGGGTTTTGGTCTGCTTACCGGACTGTTGCTGTTTCATTGGCTGACACGCCGCCTGCAACGACTCTCCAGCGTGATGACGGCATTTCAGAAGAGCGGTTTTACTAGCCGTCAACAGTTACCGGAGCGTTTTGATCCCGCTGGCGACGAAGTCGAGCGGCTGGGTGCCGCTTTCGAGAAGATGGCACAGCGAATCGCCGATCAGTGGGGCCAGCTCAAACAGCAGGATAAGCTGCGCCGGGAGTTGGTGGCACAGGTATCCCATGACCTGAGGACCCCGCTGGCTGTGCTGCACGGTTATCTCGAAACCCTGCATATGGAACAGGGGGAGCGTGATGCCGAGCCGCAACAGGACTATCTGAGTATCGCCTTGAAACAGAGCGAACGACTGAAGGGGATGCTGGAGGATCTGTTTGAGCTGGCTCAACTGGAGGCGAGAGAGACCAAGCCGGTGTGCGAGCCCATGGCGTTGGCCGAACTGGTTCAGGATGTGATTCAGAAATTTCAGCTGCCGGCACAGCAGCATCAGGTTGAGGTGAAATGGCATCTACCCCAGTCACCGCCTCAGGTGAATGCAGATTTCGCCATGACTGAGCGGGTGCTGGACAATCTGATCGGCAATGCGATCGACCATTGCGAAGCGGGTGGCAGTGTCACGCTGGCCATCTCTCAACAGTCAGATTTTGCCCTGGTAAAGGTCATGGACGATGGGGAGGGCCTCGACGAAGCCGAACTGGCGCATCTCTTCGAGCCGTTTTTTCGTAAACGCAAACAGGGTAAAGAGGGTGGACATGCCGGCCTCGGACTGGCGATTGCCCGCCGCATGGTGGAGTTGCAGGGTGGCGCCATCTCTGCGGCCAACAATCAGCATGGCGGGGCCTGTTTCAGCTTCACTCTGCCGCTCGCCTGAACCCCATACCAGCCAGCGCAAATAGAAACCCGGTTGTGATTCATTTGTGATAATTGCGTGAACCTCTGTGGAGGCTTGCCCGTTAAGCTCTCTTCATGAGTTAGCGAAAGCGAAGCTTTACTGCATAAAACACCGAGTTATTTGCAGTGAATCTGGTGGGATAATTCCTGTCTTAAGTTCAGGGTCAATCGGTTTAGGGAAACTCAGAATAATCCGTCGTTCAGGTATTTGCCTGAATGACTTAAAGTGAATTAGTCAGAGGTTCTTCAGACATAACAGACCCTGGTACCAGCAAACTTTGCAGTGACGCTCAAACCGGTTTTTACCGTGAATGCCATATTGGCCTGAATGGTTGATTGCCGCGTGATGACGGACGCTATCAGCTACCCCTCTTTGGACTGTCCTAAGCGTCCTTGGTCTATGTAACAGGAGATATTGTATGAAGCGAAGAAGTTTGATCAAACTACTGGGCGTAGCGGCTGTGATGCCGGTCGTTGGCCATTCGGTGTTTGCCAGACAGGGTGAAGAGATGACGCAAATGAGTAAGCTTGAACTGAGCGAAGACGAATGGCGCAAGCGTCTGACGCCTGAACAGTTCCGGATTTTACGCGAAGAGGGAACCGAGATGCCCGGCAGCAGCCCGCTGCTGCATGAAAAGCGTAAAGGCACCTTCGTCTGTGCAGGCTGCGATAATCCCCTGTTTGCTTCCAGCACGAAATATGAGAGCGGCACCGGCTGGCCGAGCTTTTATGACCACCTGCCGAACGCCCTTGGTACCAAAAAGGACTTCAAACTCATCTGGCCCCGTACGGAGTACCACTGTGCCCGTTGCGGTGGTCACCATGGGCATGTCTTCAATGATGGACCGAAACCCACCGGTCTTCGCTACTGTAACAATGGCGTCGCACTGAAGTTTGTGCCGGATGTCTCATGATCTCCCGGCTTGCACTGGCCCTGTTGCTGGGGATGACACTGCCATTCGGCATGACAGTTCACGCTTTAACACTTGAGAGTCCGGCAGAGCAGGTCAAGCTGGTCGAGCTCTACACCTCCCACGGCTGCAGCAGCTGCCCGCCGGCGGACCGCTGGCTGGGTAAACTGGAGAGTCATCCCGGGCTCTGGCAACAGCTGATTCCGATGGCTTTCCATGTGGACTACTGGGACTATCTGGGATGGCAGGATCGATTTGCCTCACCGGCCTTCAGTCAACGACAGCGGGAGTATCGTAAAAGCGGTGCTCTCAGATCGGTCTATACACCGGGGTTTGTGGTTAACGGCAAGGAGTGGCGTGGTTGGTTTCGTCATCCGAAACTCGATCTTGGCACGGCAAAAAAAGTCGGCCGTCTGACCCTGGATGTGCAGTCTGGGGTTGGAGTGAAGGCCCGGTTTTCCCCCCAGGTTGGAGGGGACGAGCAGAGGCTTGAGGCGAATCTGGCGATTCTCGGATTTGATCTGCAGAGTGAGATTGGCGCCGGTGAAAATCGGGGCAGGACCCTCAGTGAGCACTTCGTAGTGTTGAGCCACAGCCGTTCAAAGGCTCAGAATCAAACCGGTGAATGGTCTCTTCCCTGGCCCGATTTCGACCCATCCGGCAGCAAGCGCCTGGCGATTGTGCTCTGGCTGAGCCATCCTGAGAGTGGTGAGCCGGTTCAGGCTGTTGGCGGATGGCTGCCTGGATAGGCGCAACTGGCCCGGGTTTAATCACGCCATCGGCCCCACTGCCATGGGGTGATCGGATTATCAGAGTCGGCAAGCGGAGACCATCCTGAAATTGCGCCAGGTTGGGTGCTATGCTAGAATCCGCACCAGATTTTTGCGATAGCTGTCGGTTGTCAGCCGCAGTGCATTATAATAAAACCCCGATAGCGGGGTTTTTTTATTTTAGAAAATAGGTGGTTACCGACGCGACGGTGGGTCGCGTGAATTGCCCGTTTTCTGCTACGACAGGATGGGCCATGTGCCCATTTTTTATTGCGGTGGGAAAAATGAGGTCTGCGCCAGAAAAACTGAAAACGCTCATACGTCAGGAAGTCGAGCTTCTGGGCTATGAGTTACTGGGTGTGGAGCTGACCGGGCAGGGCAAAGGCGGGTCTCTGCTGAGGGTCTATATTGACCATGCGGACGGCATCTTGCTGGATGATTGTGTACAGGTCAGTCATCAGATCAGTGGTGTGCTCGA
Source organism: Chromatiales bacterium (assembly GCA_022360905.1). Lineage (GTDB taxonomy): Bacteria > Pseudomonadota > Gammaproteobacteria > Chromatiales > Chromatiaceae > Thiodiazotropha. The sequence continues at coordinate 7,606 of JAKSBX010000098.1, read as the reverse complement.
TGTGGAAGACCCGATCAAGGAGCGCTATCAACTTGAGGTCTCATCCCCAGGTATGGACAGACCATTGTTTGAAGAGGCGCATTTTGAACGATTCAAGGGTAGTAAGGTGCGCCTTAAAACCCGTACAAAGATTGATGGCCGTCACCGATTCACGGGTGAGTTGGGCGGTGTGGAAGATAATCAGGTTTTAATTGAAGAAGACGGGAATCTCTACCGAATACCGGTCGAAATGATCGATTCGGCGCGAGTTATACCGGAATTTTGAATTGGGAAACATTGATGAGTAAAGAGATATTGCTGGTCGTAGACGCGGTCTCCAATGAAAAAGATGTGGAAAAGTCGATCATCTTTGAAGCCATTGAAGCTGCGTTGGCATCTGCCACGAGAAAACGTAATGGAGATGACATTCTCGTTCGGGTTGCGATCGATCGCGCTTCCGGCGATTACGATACTTTCCGCCGTTGGGAAGTTGTCGAGAGTTATGCGGAAGATGAGCCGGACGCGCCCCTCAGGCAGATCATTGTGGATGCCGCCCGGGAAGAGGATCCGGATATAGAGATCGGCGATTTCGTTGAAGAACCGATTGAGTCGATTGAGTTCGGACGGATTGCCGCACAGGCCGCAAAGCAGGTCATCGTACAGAAGGTACGGGAAGCTGAGCGGGCCAAAGTGGTCGAGGCCTTCAAGGGGCGTGAAGGTGAACTGGTCACCGGTGTGGTGAAGCGCATCGACCGGGGTAACGTCTTCATGGACCTGGGCGGCAACGCCGAGGCCTTCATCGGACGTGAGCACATGATCCCCAAGGAGTCGATCCGGGTAGGCGATCGGATTCGTGGCTATCTCTATGAAGTCAGATCGGAACCCAGAGGACCGCAACTCTTTATCAGTCGCACCATGCCTGAACTGCTGATCGAGCTGTTCAAGCTGGAAGTGCCAGAAGTTGGCGAAGGGCTGATCGAGATTCGCAGCGCAGCGCGGGATCCCGGATTACGTGCCAAAATTGCTGTTAAGGCATTGGATCAGCGTATCGATCCGGTTGGCGCTTGTGTCGGCATGCGTGGTTCGCGGGTGCAGGCTGTGTCCAACGAGCTGAATGGTGAGCGGGTCGATATCATTCTATGGAATGACAACCCTGCACAGTTCGTGATCAATGCCATGTCACCGGCCGACGTGGTCTCCATCGTGGTCGATGAAGATACCCACGCGATGGACGTGGCGGTCAGTGAGGAGAATCTCTCCCAGGCGATCGGTCGTGGTGGACAGAATGTTCGACTGGCCAGCCAGCTGACCGGCTGGGAACTGAATGTCATGGACGAGGCTCAGGCTTCCGAAAAGAGTGAATCGGAGGCAAAAGGCTATATGGACGCCTTCATGGAGCAGCTGGATGTGGATGAGGATGTAGCAGCAATTCTGGTGCAGGAAGGGTTTACCAGTGTCGATGAAGTCGCCTACGTACCGATTGAAGAGATGCACTCTGTTGAGGAGTTCGATGAAGAGCTGGTCGAAGAGCTACGCAATCGAGCAAAGGACTACCTGTTGACTCGCGCGATCGCCAACGAAGAGGCTTTTCGTGAGCCTGCCGAGGATCTGCTGAATATGGACGGCATGGATCAGCAGCTCGCCTTTACCCTGGCTGGCCGGGGTGTGGTGACCATGGAGGATTTGGCAGAACAGTCCATCGATGAACTCATGGAGATAGACGGCATGGATGAAGAGCGGGCAGGCCAGCTGATCATGACAGCGCGTGCTCCCTGGTTTGAAGAGGCGGAATAGGTCACTCCGCTTTCTGGGTGAAGATGAAGCACGGCAACAGATGGATAAGGCAAATTCGAGAGGCTGATGAATGAGTGAAGTAACGGTAGCACAACTTGCAAATGTCGTTGGCATTCCTGCCGATCTGTTGATGGAACAGTTGGCGGATGCCGGCATTCAGGCGAAAAGCCCTGAAGATAGAATTTCCGATGATGAGAAGGCGAAACTGCTGCTGCATCTGCGTGAGAGTCATGGCAAAAAGAAGACCTCAACTGTTACCGCACCCAGCAAGGTGACCCTAAGACGTAAAACGGTCAGTGAATTGAGACAGCCCACATCGAGCGGACGCAGCACCCTGAGTCGTGCCTCAACCGCACCGGCGAAAACGGTGAGCGTGGAAGTGCGGAAGAAACGTACCTATGTCAAACGCACCAATGTCGAGTCGGATGAGGGCAAAGTAAAACAGGCTGAAGAGGCGCGTAAGGCACTGGATGATCAGGCGAAAGAGCGTGCCGCGATCGAAGCGGAAGTAGAAGCTCGCAAAGCTGCCGAGGCCGCCATGCGGCATGAACAGGAAGAGGCCGAGAAAAAAGCACTAGAAGAGGAAGCCGCCAGAGCGGCTGCAGAAGAGGAAGCCAAACGCTTGGCGGAAGAAGAGGCAGCACGAGAAGCGGAAGAGGAAGCCAAACGTCAGGAAGCGCTGTTGAAGTCACAAGCGGCTGCTGAACCGGAGCCGGTTGCCGAACCGAAACCTGCCCCGGCTCCCGAGGCCAAGGCCGAGCCGTCACGAGGCAAGAAGGGGCGCAAAGACAGCCGCCGTGATGAGAAGGGTTTTAACGATGATAAAAGGTCAGACCGCAAAGAGCTGCATGTCGCCGAAGGGTTGCGTGGTAAACGCAAGAAAAAGCCGGGCAAACAGCGTAAAACTGCTGCGGCTGCCAGTGAAGCGCAGCACGGCTTCCAGCGCCCAACCGCTCCGGTTGTGCATGAGGTCAAGGTTCCCGAGAACATTACCGTTGCCGATCTAGCGCAGCGCATGACCATCAAAGCCGCCGAAGTGATCAAGGTGCTGATGAAGATGGGCATGATGGTAACCATCAATCAGACCCTGGATCGGGATACTGCCACCCTGGTGGTTGAAGAGATGGGGCATGTCCCGGTTGTGCAGCGTGACGAGGATATCGAAGCCGATCTGCTGAGTGAGGAGGATGAAGCCCATACTCAGGGAGAGCTGGTCAACCGTCCTCCAGTGGTCACCATTATGGGCCATGTCGATCATGGTAAGACCTCGCTGCTCGACTACATCCGCACCAGTCGGGTGGCAGCCGGTGAGGCGGGTGGCATCACCCAGCATATCGGCGCCTATCATGTGGATACCGACAAGGGCACGGTCTCATTTCTCGATACCCCGGGCCATGCGGCGTTTACCGCAATGCGTGCCCGTGGTGCCAAAGTTACCGATATCGTCATTCTTGTGGTGGCCGCCGATGACGGCGTGATGCCACAAACCAAGGAGGCGATCCAGCACGCCAAGGCGGCGGAAGTGCCACTGATCGTGGCGATCAACAAGATCGATAAAGAGGAGGCCAATCCGGATCGGGTGATCCAGGAGCTCTCCCAGGAAGAGGTCATCCCCGAAGACTGGGGTGGTGACACCATGTTCGTGCGGGTTTCGGCGAAAACCGGTGCGGGTATCGATGATCTGCTCGATTCGATTTTGCTACAGGCCGAAGTGCTTGAGTTGAATGCGGTTGAAGATGGACCGGCTACCGGTTCCATCGTTGAATCCTCACTCGACAAAGGTCGTGGTCCGGTGGCCACCGTACTGGTTCAATCCGGTACCCTGAACCGGGGCGATATGATCGTTTCGGGCAAGGAGTTCGGCCGTGTACGGGCGATGTTCGATGAGGCCGGTCGCTCCATCAAAACAGCCGGACCTTCGATTCCGGTGGTGGTGCTGGGCCTCTCCGGGACACCGGAAGCCGGTGACGATGTGCGTGCGGTCAGCGATGAGCGCCGTGCCCGCGAGATCGCCGAACTGCGTCAGGACAAACAGCGCTCAACCCGTCTGGCCGCCCAGAAGGCCGCCAAGCTGGATGAGATGTTCACCCAGATGGAAGAGGGTGAGACCCAGACCCTGAATGTGATCGTCAAGGCCGACGTGCAGGGTAGTGTGGAAGCACTGAAGGAATCTCTGGTGAAAACCTCCACCGATGAGGTGAAGGTGCGCGTTGTAGCCTCCGGCGTGGGTGGTATCAATGAGTCTGACGCCAACCTGGCGGTAACCTCGAATGCGATCATCATCGGCTTCAATGTACGTGGTGATGCGGGTGCCCGCCGAGTGGTGGAAGAGCAGGGCATCGACATGCGCTACTACAGCATCATCTACGAAATCATCGATGATGTGAAAAAGGCGATCTCCGGCATGCTCTCTCCAGAAATCAGAGAAGAGATCATCGGCCTGGCCGAAGTGCGGGATGTGTTCCGCAACTCCAAGCTGGGTGCGATTGCCGGTTGTATGGTGCTCGAGGGCATGGTCAAGCGCAACAATCCGATCCGTGTGCTGCGGGACAACGTGGTGATCTACGAAGGTTCACTCGAGTCCCTGCGTCGCTTCAAAGACGACGTCAACGAAGTGAAGAGCGGCATGGAGTGCGGTATCGGCGTGAAGAACTACAACGATGTGCAGTCTGGTGATCAGATCGAGGTCTTTGAGCGTACAGAAATCGCCCGTACCGTATAAGCCTGATTGAGACTATGCATTCCATCTATACGAACAACCACGGCATAACCGAAACAGTCTGCACCAGCAGGCTGTTTTTTATGGGGCATGCTGCATGAGCCGGGATTTCAAACGTACCGACCGGATCGGCGCTGAGCTGCAGAAAGAGCTGGCCGAACTGATCCGCGAAGAGATCAAAGACAAGGCGCTTGGCATGGTGACCATTCAGGAGGCCCGGGTTGTCCGGGATCTATCCCAGGCGAAGGTCTTTTTCACCACCCTGGGCGCAAGCTTCTCCCATCAGGAGAGTGCCGATCATCTCAACCAGGTGGCCGGTCATCTGCGCTGGTTGCTTGGACAGCGTATGAAAATACGCACAGTACCCAAACTTCAGTTTGTTTATGACGTTTCGGTGGAGCAGGGGGAGCATCTCTCCAACCTGATCGAAGAAGCGGTAACCGAGAAACAAAACTGATTCCAGTGATAATGTTTTTTAGAGATTAAGTATGGGACGTCGTCGTAACAGAGGGCGCAATATCAATGGGGTATTGCTGCTCGACAAGCCGCAAGGCATGACCTCCAACAAGGCGTTGCAAGAGGTTAAGTTTCTTTACAAGGCCGCCAAGGCGGGCCATACCGGCAGCCTTGATCCATTGGCAACCGGCCTGTTGCCGATCTGTTTTGGTGAGGCCACCAAACTGTCGGCCTTTCTGCTCGATGCGGATAAGCGCTATCTGGTCAAGGTCAAGCTGGGTGAAACCACCACCACCGCCGATGCGGAGGGTGAAGTGGTGGAGACCGGTGACCCGAGTGGTGTGACTGAAGCCGCGCTGCTTGAGACCATGCAGGAGTTCCTCGGTGAGCAGCAGCAACTGCCGCCGATGTATTCGGCGATTAAACATAACGGTGAGCGGCTCTACAAACTGGCCCGTCAGGGCATTGAAGTGGAGCGGGAGCCCCGCACCATCCATATTCACGGCATCGATCTGCTGAGCTTTGATCTGCCGGAATTCGAGATGGATGTTCGTTGCTCCAAAGGCACCTACGTGCGCACCCTGGCCGAGGATATCGGCAAGCGCCTGGGTTGTGGCGCCTATGTCAGCGGTCTGCGGCGTACCGGTGTGGGGCCTTACGATGATCAGGCGATGCTGACTCTGGAACAGATCCAGGAGGCCTTCGGCGAGAAGCGTTTTGCTGAGATGGATGAGTGGATGCTGCCCCTGGAGAGCGCCCTGGCCGATTGGCCGGAAGTTGCCCTCAGTGCGGATGCCGCTTTCTATATGAAGCAGGGTCAGCCGATCCTGGTACCCAATGCGCCGACCAGCGGCTGGGTGAGACTCTACGCCAATAAAACCGATTTCATCGGGGTCGGACAGATTCTCGACGATGGGCGGGTAGCCCCCAAGCGGCTGATGCAGGCGGTGGACTGAGTCAGCCAGCTGAAGCGTATTGAAATTTGCCATTCCGGCATGCCCGAAATGACGAATTCAGGTGATTTAATCAGGGGTTAGCCAAGCATTTGACTTGGCTGACTTGCCGTTACAGCAGAGAACGCGCATACTACGCGGTCTTCCTGGCTTTGCCTGAAAAGATTTGATGAATTAAACCGGTCCGGTCAGCCTGAACTCATTGTCGGGTTGGCCTGAAAAGTGGCCATTTTTCAAGACGTAACCTATAGGAGTACACGTCATGTCAATGAGTGCAGCAGAAAAGAAATCCATTGTCGAAGAGTATCAGCGCGCCCCTGGCGATACCGGTTCACCCGAAGTGCAGATCGCACTGATGACCGGCCGCATCACCCAGCTGACCGAGCACTTCAAAGATCACAAGCAGGATCACCACTCCCGTCAGGGCCTGGTGCGTCTGGTCAACTCCCGCCGCAAGCTCCTCGACTATCTGAAAGGCAAAGATCAGCAGCGTTACAAAGACCTGATCTCCCGTCTGGGCCTGCGTCGCTAAGCCTCCCCGTCAATACACTTAAGTATCCAAGGATTCCAACGTGACATTAATAAAGAAAGAATTCCAATGGGGAGACAACAAGGTCTCCATCGAGACTGGTGAGATCGCACGGCAAGCCGATGGCGCGGTCATGGTCAACATGGACGACACCGTCGTCCAGGTCACCGTGGTCGAAGCGAAAAGCGAAGTGCCAAGGGACTTTTTCCCCCTGACCGTTGACTATCAAGAGAAAACCTATGCCGCCGGTATGATCCCTGGCGGTTTTTTTCGCCGTGAAGGTCGTCCCAGCGAGAAGGAGATCCTTACCGCGCGTCTGATCGATCGTCCGATCCGTCCACTTTTTCCAAAGGGATTCACCAGTGAAGTTCAGGTCATCATCACGGTGATGTCACTGAATCCTGACGTAGATCCTGAGATCCCGTCTCTGATCGGTACCTCTGCCGCGTTGGCCATCTCCGGCCTGCCGTTCCAGGGTCCGGTTGGCGCCGCCCGTGTCAGTTATAAGGATGGTGAGTACACCCTCAACTCTCCTGCAACCGGCCTGAGTGAAAAATCCGATCTGGATCTGGTGGTCGCCGGTACCGAAGAAGCGGTATTGATGGTGGAATCTGAAGCCAACCAGCTCTCTGAAGAGGTGATGCTGGGTGCTGTGCTGTTCGGTCATGAAAATTTCCAGGTCGTCATTCAGGCGATCAAAGAGCTGGCAGCGGAAGTCAACAAGCCGATTGAAGAGTTCAGCCCGCCAGTGGTTGACGAAGAGCTGAAAGCCGCCGTAGCAGCCGAAGCCGCAGAAGGCATCGGCAACGCTTACCGGATCGCCGACAAGCTGGATCGCTATGCCGCTATCGATGCCATCGTGCAAATTCACCTCTTTAATTTCTGCTTCGTCCAGACGGGAGAAGGTGCGTAGGGACTTGATGATTTCCCGGATGCGATCGGTGCCCACCCGCATGGACTGAAACAGCTTGGGTAAATCTGCTTTCAGAAAGTCCAGTTCAATCGCATTGATGGCCGTGCGAATCTCTGGATGCACCTGGGGATAGTGATGTTGATAGAGTTCAAGGAGGCGCATCAACTCTTGGGTGTAGTCCTGGGCATGAGCGATATTGCCGTGGATAAAGCTGACCGGATTGTTAATCTCATGGGCGACCCCCGCCACCATCTGCCCCAAGC
>JAKSBX010000106.1 GCA_022360905.1 Chromatiales bacterium | reverse complement strand
TTAACCCGACATCTTCAGAAGTTTTCAGGAGAACCAATCATTGATCAGCTTGGCCACTGCCTATGCATTTATTCCGGTTTCCCTGGTGCTCTGCCTGGCACCGGGCCCCGACAATATCTTTGTCCTGACACAGTCAGCACTGTTTGGAAGGGTTAAAGGCTATCTGGTTACTTTAGGTCTCTGTACCGGCCTGATCGTCCACACACTGGTGGTGGCGCTTGGATTTGCAGCGTTGTTGAAAACCTCACCGCTCGCCATCACTCTGTTGAAAATCGTCGGGGCCGGTTATCTCAGTTATCTCGGCTGGCTCGCCATAAGTGCAGCACGAAACAGCATCACCAGTGGAGAGAGCGTCAGCCTCTCACTGACTCAGCTCTATCGGCGCGGTATCATCATGAATGTCACCAATCCGAAGGTGACCATCTTTTTTCTCGCTTTCCTGCCCCAATTCACCAATCCACAGCAAGGCCAGGTGGCACAACAGATCATGCTGCTGGGTCTACTCTTTATCTTCGTCACGCTGGTGACATTCGGTATGATTGCCTTTCTTGCCGGCAGTCTGGGAAGCTGGTTGAACCGATCACCCAAGGCGCAGCAAACCCTCAGTCGGATTGCCGGCCTGGTGTTTATCGCCCTTGCAGTGAATCTGCTTTTCAGCGATATCGGTTGAACGAAGCGGAGTAAAGCCGTAAGTAAGTTTTTTATACCTTACCCAATTTAGCAAAAGCTTCCGCCATCGCGCCTCTTGGTGGATTTGATGGTTTCTTGTTTGCTCTTGGTGTGTGTTGACGCTTATCGGTCCGGCTGTTTTTCCGGCTCTGCTCGTCGCGTGATGCGTTCGCATCATCGGTCAGGCGCATGGAGAGTGCAATCCGTTTGCGCGGGACATCCACATCCATGACTTTGACTTTTACCAGATCCCCGGCCTTGACGACTTCACGGGTATCCTTGACAAACTTGTCCGACAGGGCGGAGATATGCACCAAGCCATCCTGGTGAACACCGATGTCGACAAAGGCGCCGAAGTTGGTGACATTGGTCACCACCCCTTCGAGAATCATGCCGCTTTTCAGATCCTGCAGATTCTCCACACCTTCCTTAAAGGTTGCCGTTTTGAACTCCGGCCTGGGATCCCTGCCCGGTTTCTCCAGTTCGCGGATAATATCCACCACGGTCGGCTGACCGAATTTTTCATCGGTGAAATCTTTGGCAGAGAGTTTTTTCAAAAAGGGTGTATCACCGATCAGACCCGACATCTCTCGCCCGGTTTTGGCCAGTATCCGTTCAACCACCGGATAGGCTTCCGGATGCACGGCAGAGGCATCGAGGGGATTGGTGCCATTCATGATGCGCAGAAATCCGGCGCACTGTTCAAAGGCTTTCTCACCGATACGGGGCACTTTGAGGATCGCCTTGCGATCGGCGAAAGCCCCGTGCTGGTCACGAAACTTCACCACATTGTCCGCCATCAGTGTGGATAGACCGGCGACCCGATTCAACAGTGGTGCAGAGGCTGTATTGATGTCCACCCCGACTGCGTTCACACAATCCTCCACCACCGCGTCCAGTTGGCGGGCCAGCCTCGATTGGGAGACGTCGTGCTGATACTGCCCCACACCGATCGACTTGGGTTCTATCTTCACCAGCTCAGCCAGGGGATCCTGAAGACGCCGGGCGATGGAAACCGCACCGCGCAATGAGACATCCATCTCTGGGAACTCCTGGGCGGCAAATTCGGAGGCCGAGTAGACCGACGCTCCCGCTTCACTGACCATCACTTTGATCAGTCGTAATTGGGGATGCTGCTTGATCAGATCCGCAACCAGACGATCGGTCTCACGGGAGGCGGTTCCGTTACCGATACTGACCAGCTCCACTTTGAATTTTGCCGCCAGCTCCGCGAGTGTTTTGATCGACTCCTGCCACTGGTTTTTCGGCACATGGGGATAGATGGTAGCGGTCTCAACCACTTTCCCTGTGTTGTCGATCACCGCCACTTTGACACCGGTTCTCAACCCCGGATCCAAGCCAATGGTGGCACGGGGGCCTGCGGGAGAGGCGAGCAGCAGATCGTGCAGGTTGCGAGCAAACACCTTGATCGCCTCCTCTTCTGCCGCTTCACGAAGGCGGGTTTTCAGATTGTTGTCCAGATGGGTGAAGATCTTGATCCGCCAGGCCCAACGCACCACACCTTTCAGCCAGTCGTCCGCAGGCCGCCCTTCATCTTGTACTCCCATCTGGCGGGCAATCATCCGTTCCGCCACACCCATTTCAGCGGCTTTCAATCCGTCATCTTCGGGCAAAACCAGCTCCAGGCTGAGGATCCCTTCCTGGCGCCCCCTGAACAGGGCCAAAGCCCGATGAGAAGGGATCTTGTGGATCGTCTCGGAGTAGTCGAAGTAGTCAGAGAATTTGGCGCCCTCCTTCTCCTTGCCCTCAACCAGCCTGGCGGTGAGCTCTGCGGATTCCCAAAGATGTTCCCGCAGCCGGCCTACCAGCTCCGCATCCTCGGCAAACTGCTCCATGAGTATCTGTTTGGCCCCATCCAGCGCCGCATCGATATCCGCCACACCTTTCTCTTCATTCAGATAGGCTTCCGCCTCCTGCTGGGGCTGCAAACCGGGATCGTTGAGTAACGCTTCCGCCAAGGGTGCCAACCCTGCTTCACGGGCAATCTGGGCTTTGGTACGCCGTTTTGGTTTGTAGGGGAGATAGAGATCTTCCAGTCGGGTTTTTGTATCCGCAGCCAGCAGAGCGGCCTTCAGCTGATCGGTCAGCTTGCCCTGCTCCTGGACCGATTTCAGTACCGCCTCACGCCGCTCTTCCAGCTCATTCAGATAGCTCAGACGCTCCACTAAATGGCGTAGCTGCGTATCATCCAGACCACCGGTCACCTCTTTGCGGTAACGGGCGATAAAGGGTACGGTCGAACCCTCGTCGAGCAGGCCGACCACCGCATCGACCTGGTTGACTCGGATACTCAGTTCATCTGCAATGCGTTGTGAAATTGACATCTAACATCCTGGCTGAAATAGAGCGAGGCCGGGATAGTATCAAAGCAGATAGTGAGGTGAAATATTGACTTTCAGAAAAGCCGAAGGCTGTTGCGCAATATCAAACTAGAGCTTTAGTTTGAACGGCGCATCCAGGCTCTGCCGCAGCAGATCCATGCCCACGCCCGACTGATATTTGAGTGCGTCCGAAAGCATACTCTGCATCTGACGCACCGCCCCATCCATGAGATCGAGGGGGTTGTAGACCGGCGGTACCCATGACGGCGCAGGCAGGGTGGCTTCGGCGATCATGACACCCTCATCGTACCTGAATACAGCCTCTTTACACACTTTCAACACCAGCTGTTTCATCGCATGGTTGTAGGCAAGACACTCGAAACGAAATCGCTTGATTCCCCGTTCCTGTGCGGCGGAGATCAACCGTTCCAGTAACAGTTGCCCCAGTCCATGCCCCTGCATGGAATCCGCCACTGTCAGGCCGACTTCGGCCGTTTCCGCATCACCAGGCAGGCGAATGAACCGACCAATGGCAATCCCTTCCTTTTCATTTCCTGACTCATCAAGCAATACCATACCCAAGGCGAAGTGGTCCATTTGGTCCACTTCTGTGAAGTAGACCAACTCCTGCTGTGAAAGGAATCGCTTCTCAGCCATGAACCGCCGCAGGCGGGATTCGTCTGAAAGTGAATCAAAACCCTGCTGCAGTAACGCCTTATCATGGGGTGTGACCAAACGTATCGCGATCCGCCGGGTCGTGTCCAGGACCACAACTTCCTGGAAAGAATCATGAAATTTCAAAAAGTTAACCATTAATTACACCTTCCATAACCTACTGCAACAGTCTAGCGCAAACAAAAATATTTGTGCAGTGCAACATATGACATTCGAAACTCTGTTCGGTTCCTTTGACAGGAGAGACTCAGTACCGGTTATCGGTAGGAGTGGAGCTTGTAGAAATCCGCTGACTGGGCATTCAGTCAGGATTTTATACTGACAAACAGCTGGTTATGGGCAGATTTTCTGGGGTGTGATGCCGATTGGCGTCTCACAAAGGAGACGCCATATCAGCCGATCTGTGATCAATCGCCACGCCCGATGGCGTAGTAACTGAATCCGGACTCTTTCATACGGGCCGGGTCATAGATATTGCGCCCATCAAACACAACCGGTGCCGACAGCGCCTGCTTGATCTCGTCGAAATCGGGGCTTCTGAAGACTTGCCACTCAGTGACCACGATCAGCGCATCCGCACTCTCAAGGGTGCCTTCCTGGTTGTCGCAGTAGACCAGGTCGTCACGCTCACCGTAGATCCGACGACACTCCTCCATGGCTTCCGGATCGAAGACCCGCACAGTTGCACCAGCCTCCCAGAGCGACTCCATCAGCACCCGGCTGGAGGCTTCGCGCATATCGTCCGTATTGGGTTTGAAGGAGAGCCCCCAAAGAGCGAAAGTCTTGCCTTTTACATCACCGGAATAGTGGCGCATGATCTTCTCGAACAACACCCGTTTCTGACGGTAGTTGACCGCCTCAACCGCCGTCAACAGCTGTGCATCGTAGCCAACCTCTTTAGCGGTACGCTCAAGCGCACTGACATCCTTGGGAAAGCAGGAACCACCATAGCCGCAGCCGGGGTAGATGAAGGCATAGCCGATGCGGGTATCGGCACCGATACCGTGACGAACCTGTTCGATATCGGCACCCAGTCGCTCCGCCAGATTGGAAAGTTCGTTCATGAAGCTGATCTTGGTGGCGAGGATCGCATTGGCGGCATACTTGGTTAACTCAGCGGAACGGATGTCCATCGCAATCAATCGGTCGTGATTCCGGTTGAAGGGTGAATAGAGGGCCCGCAACAGCTCGGTGGTGCGTGGATTATCGGTACCGATGATGATCCGGTCCGGCTTCATGAAATCGTCCAGCGCGGCACCCTCTTTGAGGAATTCGGGATTCGAGACCACGTCGAACTCAACCTGTTTACCATTGGCCTGCATGGTCGATTCTATGCGTTCCCGCACCTTATCCGCGGTCCCAACCGGCACGGTGGATTTATCCACCACTACCCGGTAGTCATCCATATGCTCGGCAATCGACTCGGCAACCGCAAGCACATACTGAAGATCGGCTGAACCATCCTCATCCGGCGGGGTACCTACGGCGATAAACTGAAACAGACCGTGATCCACCGCTTTCGCAACATCGGTTGTAAAGCTGAGCCGACCTGCCTGGGCATTCCGCTCAACCATTGCATCGAGGCCTGGTTCGTAGATCGGGATCTCTCCCCGGTTGAGCATGTCGATCTTGTTACTGTCCACATCCATGCAGACAACATCATTACCCACTTCAGCCAGGCAGGCACCAGTGACCAGACCCACGTAGCCGGATCCAAATACGGTTACTTTCATCGATATCCCTTTATAAGTGAAAATTTACTGGCGGCAATGATACTTGTTTGCGGTTTAGGAAACCACACCACGCCCTCAATACGCGGCATTGGTTTGACCATCCACCGCCTGCTCGATCAGGTGGTTCAACTCATCATCGCTGCGCTCTGAGCCATCGATCTCTGCCTGCAGCTTGACCACAGCCCGACTGCGCAGAAAAACCGACCTCATGACCTTTCCCTGAGCGGCGACACCACTGATATGTAACGCAATCAAAGGGAGTTTGGTTCTTGCTGCCAGACGGGCGGCACCCGGTTTTATCTTCCTTGGCGGGTCACTATCCAAGTGGATCTTGCCGTGGGGAAAGAGGGCGATCACTTCACCCTGCCGCAGGGCCTTGAAGGCCTGTCGCAATGCTTTCTCCGGCGATGTCTCCCGGTCCACCGGAATACATCCCACAGCACGAAACAGCCACTGCATACCGAACCGCTGGTACTGCTCTCTGGCGATCAGGAATCTCAATGGCCGATCACATGAGGCGATCATCAGCAGCGGGTCGAGCCCGGAGATGTGGTTGGAGACCAGGATCGCACCACCCTGCGTGGGCAAGGGTATCGGTACCGATTCAAGACGATGATAGTGACGACAAAACAGCCGGTTCAAGCCATCCAGGCGATTCAGCCAGAACGATTCCCAGTCGGCACCATTGGCATCCCGGCAACGGCCGTTCAACCAATACAGAAACAGGGCAACCAGGAGTAAGGTAAGCATAATTTTACACTTGTGGAATCATCACAGCATGCTACTTCGCGAACTCTAAACAATCACTATCGCCGGAACTTGTGCAGGACCATCGAATGTAGCCTGAATCGGCCCTATTTCCGCTTCTTGCCACCTTTCTGATAGACCTTACGCTGAAACAGATCCGTTCTGCGACTCACCAGCCGATCGATAAACAGCATACCGTCCAGATGATCGACCTCATGTTGCAGAGCTCTTGCTTCATACCCCTCCATCTCATACTCCCGGAGTTCACCTTCAGGCGTCAAAGCACGCATCTTGATTCGTTCGGCGCGAATCACATTGCCGGTGTAATCCGGTACGGAGAGACAGCCTTCCCGTCCCAGCTCGAAACCATCCCACTCGGTGATTTCCGGATTGACCAACACCAGTCGGCCATGATTGGGTACCGGTTTACGGGTGGTTGAACAGTCGATGATCGCAATCCGCTGCAGTCTGCCCACCTGGGGCGCAGCAATTCCGACTGCCGCCGGCCCCGCCTGACGGGTCTCTTCCAGATCGTCGATGAATGCCAGCAGCTCATCGTCGAACCGCTCCACCTCTTGCGAGACCTCTTTCAACCTGGGGTCAGGCAATTTCAAAATATCGAGTATCGCCATGATTCAACCAATCAGCGTCTCGATGGCTGAGACATGTACATCTATTTCATCTGTCTCGAGCTTTCCAAGGGCCGCTTCCAGGGTTTCGATGGTCTCCTCGGCATAACCCTGGATCGTCATGATGTAGACCGGTTCATCCCGGCTCCCCACCACATCCGAATCCAGTTCCAGAATGTTGAAGCCGCTTTCCGCCAGCAATCCGGTCACCTGGGCCACGATACCAGCCCGGTCTGCGCCATTTACCCGAACCTGAAAATTCGGCACCCGGTGCTGATGCAGTCCACCATGGATTGGATCCAGATGAAATCTCAATCCCAGTCTGTCCGCGATCGGTGCGATGCAAGCGGATAAAGCCTGTTCACTCTGTCCACCGTCCACCATCATCATAATGGTGAAATTGCCACCCAGCCGAAGCATGGATGCTTCACCCAGGGTATAACCGCCACGGAACAGAGCGTCGGTCACCTGTGCGACAATCCCGGGCTGGTCTTCACCGACCAGCGTCAACATCTGCCATTTCATATCAACCCCTTTCAACCTAAAAAGATCAGTTAGACAGCGTGCAATTCACACCGTAGCGTGACTCACTCAGAGGGTGACCAAGGCCACCGGACAATTTTTCTAAAAAAATAGCTAATGAGTCTCAGAACGGAGCAGTCAGCTGATTTTTTCAGGTTCAAGCCATATTAGTGAAGCCATCCTTCCAGTCACGCCATCACGACGATAAGAGAAGAATCGCTCGCGGTCGGCCACTGTACAGTAATCTCCTCCACTGATGAACCCCACCCCCGCGCGGTTCAATCTCTGGCGGGCCAGTTGGTAGATATCCGCCCACCAGTGACCAGGTCGCCCCGCCGCAAATGCCAACGCATCCTCTGCCGCCTGTTTGACGAACACATCTCGCACCTCGTCACCCACCTCGAAGGCAGCCGGACCGATCGCCGGTCCCATCCAGGCAAGAATGGACTTTGCCGGTGCACGCATCCGGGTAACAGCCTGCTCAATGATGCCGGACGCAAGCCCCCGCCAGCCCGCATGCACGGCCGAGATCTCCCGACCATCCCGATCGGTAAGCAGCAGCGGCAGACAGTCCGCCGTGAGCACAGCACAGACCACACGGCTACGGCTGGTGTAGACTCCATCTGCCTGGCAGCCCGGCCTATCCCGGTCACCAAGCGCAATATGACAACCATGGATCTGAGTCAGCCAGAATGGTTCCCCCGGGAGTCTGAGGCTCGCCACAAGACGCCGGCGGTTTTCTGCCACAGCCTGAGGATCATCCTCCACATGACCTGCCAGATTGAGACTCTCAAAGCCCCCCTGACTGACACCACCGAGGCGGGTGGTGGTACCGGCCCGGACATGAGCCGGGGCGGGCCAATCGGGCTCTATCAGCTCAATCGTCATTTGCCAAAAGCCTCAGCAGTTGTTGCATGTCGGACGGTGGCGGCGCTTGCCAGCTCATCAACTCGCCGCTGTCAGGATGGGTCAACTCCAAGCAGGTGGCATGCAGGGCCTGGCGTTTGAACTGCTGCAGAATCTCGACAGCCTCATCTGACAGGCCGGGAGGAATCTTCTGCCGCCCTCCATAGAGCGGATCACCCAGCAGGGGATGGTGGATATGGCTCATATGCACCCGGATCTGGTGCGTCCTGCCGGTCTCCAGATTCACCTGCAGATAGGTGTGCGCAGCAAAGCGCTGCAATATTCGATAGTGTGTTACTGCCGGCTTGCCGCTCTCGACAACCGCCATACGCAGACGATTCACCGGATGCCGGCCAATCGGTTTGTCAACGGTCCCTCCGGCGACCATACTCCCCTGAACGATCGCCCGGTATTCACGCTTTACGCTTCGCGCCTGCAACTGCTGCACCAGGGCATGCTGGGCCTGCAGTGTCTTGGCAACAACCAGCAGGCCACTGGTATCCTTATCCAGACGATGCACGATTCCTGCCCTTGGCACGGCTGTCAGCGGTGGGTGGTGATGGAGCAAGCCGTTCAGCAGAGTACCGCTTGGATTACCGGCCGCAGGATGCATCACCAGTCCAGCGGGCTTGTTGACCACCAGCAGAGAATCATCTTCATAGAGCAGATCGAGTTCCATCGCTTCAGGCCTGTCCGAAACCTCTTCCGAGAGCAGCACCCGCAACACCACGCACTCCCCACCCCTTACCTTGTCTTTCGCCCGGCAGCTGGCCCCGTCCACTTCAACCAACCCCTGCTTGATCCAGCTTTGCAGGCGACTGCGGGAATACTCGGGACAGAGATCGGCCAGCAACTGATCGATGCGCGTACCCGCCCGCTCAGGGGATACCCGAAAGGTCTGGGTGGGAACTTCTGACAAGGATTCAGGATCGGACATTGGAAGACCATCCTGAGTAGCGATTTTGCAATACACCATCGCCAGCCTCGCTGGGAGCCAACCCCCGCCGGCCGGGAAAATCTGCAGACCAGCCGCGCAAGTTATACCGTAACTGCGGCTTTCCGTTATACTCACGCGTCAAATCATGTTTCATCCAGAGATTGGCCATGACCCTAAAATCTTTCTCAACCATTCTGCTCATCTTGTTGCTGACAGGATGTGCCCTGCCGGAGCAGGCCGATCCCACTAAAAACTGGAGCGCTAGTAAATTCTACTCCGAAGCCAAAACCTATATGCTGGACGGTGAGTACGATCTGGCCATCAAACATTATAACGGGCTTCAGGCACGCTACCCGTTCGGGCGCTACGCCACACAGTCCCAGCTCGATATCATCTACGCTCACTACAAAAACGGCGAACCCGACTCTGCCATAGCAGCCTCCGACCGATTTATAAAACTCAACCCACAAAGCCAGTATGT
Organism: Chromatiales bacterium; assembly: GCA_022360905.1. Lineage (GTDB taxonomy): Bacteria > Pseudomonadota > Gammaproteobacteria > Chromatiales > Chromatiaceae > Thiodiazotropha. The sequence continues at coordinate 55,713 of JAKSBX010000106.1, read as the reverse complement.
GGATTACGCCTATTATATGAAGGGACTGGCCAACTATAACCGAAATCAGAGCTTTCTTAGCAGCATACTGCCTACGGATTCATCAGAGCGGGATGCCGGCGCTGCACTGGACTCCTTCAACGATTTTGCAGAGCTGATCCGCCGATACCCAGACAGTAAATACTCGGCTGATGCGCATCAACGCATGCTCTATCTCAGAAACAACCTGTCCAAATACCAGATCCATATTGCAAGATACTATATGAAACGGGGCGCCTATCTTGCGGCTGCAAACCGCGCTAACCGGGTAGTCACTCAATTCCAGCGTACAGACTCAGTACAGGAGGCACTGGAGATTATGATCGATGCTTACTCCCGACTCGGCCTGACGGAATTGGCCAAGGACGCACAGCGTGTATTGGTACTTAACCTGGAAAACGGCCGCCTTACTCAGCCCGCCAGTGAAGAGACAGAGTGATCCGTATCAGCAATATCTGTTGCCGGATCATGAACACCAGGCAACAAAAAACCGGCAGATTGAACAGATCCACCGGTTTCCTGGAAAACTTCAGACTTGCAGCCTGAAATCAAGTCGCTTCAGATCGCCGCTTCATTCTCTTCGCCGGTTCTGATGCGAATGACCTGTTCCACAGGTGAAACAAAGATCTTGCCGTCGCCGATTTTTCCAGTTCGGGCCGCATTGGTGATGGCATCGATACAGGGCTGAACCTGTTCGCTGGTAACCACCAGTTCCAATTTCACCTTCGGCAGGAAATCGACCACATATTCAGCACCACGATAGAGCTCGGTATGCCCTTTCTGTCGACCAAACCCCTTGACTTCAGTGGCGGTCATTCCGGTAATGCCCACCTCTGACAAGGCCTCACGAACATCCTCCAGTTTGAAAGGCTTGATGATTGCTTCAACTTTTTTCATTGTTACTCTGCTCTCGTAGGATAATCTTTCGAATCAGATAATTAAGGATTGTAACGCCGAGCCAACCAGCGAGTCTACGATCCCTCCGGAAATTGCTGCACCAAAACTCAATATTTGCTGGATTCAGGCTGACAACAGCAGAGAGTTTCTTCAATCCCCGTCATAGACTCCAACAAACCTGGGGACGGGATTATTATAAACAGAAGGGTTTCAAGGTTAAACAACAACACTTATCTAACTGATTTTATTAACTATTTACAAACTTTTAGCCTTACGCCAGGTCAGCGGGTAGCGTCGATCCCGACCATAGGCGCGGCGGGTTATCTTCACCCCCGGCGGCGCTTGGCGTCGTTTATACTCATTTCGATCCACCAGACCGATCACCCTTTCCACAGTCGATTGATCAAAACCGGCCTCGGTGATACTTCTCAGATCCTGATCCTGTTCCACATACCTTTCCAGTATCTGATCGAGTACAGGATAGTCCGGCAAAGAGTCACTATCCTTTTGGTCCGGTGCCAATTCTGCCGAGGGCGGTCTATCCAGCACCCGCTGAGGTATTACCGGCGACAAGCCATTGCGATAGCGACAGAGCTGATAGACCAAGGTCTTCGGCACATCTTTGATCGGCGCAAAACCACCTGCCATGTCTCCGTAGAGCGTGGCATAGCCTACGGACATTTCACTCTTATTGCCCGTAGTCAATAATATCCGCCCCTTCTTGTTGCTGATTGCCATCAGGATGATACCCCGACAGCGGGCCTGGATATTCTCTTCTGTCACATCAACCGGCTTGCCGGCAAACTCATCGCTGAGCATCTCGAGAAAGGCTTTGAATGCCGGCTCGATCGGGATGGTTCGGTACTCCACACCCAGCGCCTCCGCCTCCGCCTCCGCATCCTGATTACTCATGTCTGCGGTGTAACGGGATGGCATCAGCACCACTTCCACTTGATCGGGTCCCAGTGCATCAGCAGCGATCGCCAGGGTCAGCGCGGAGTCCACCCCACCTGAAAGCCCGATAATGGCGCCATTGAAACCGTTTTTCACCACATAATCCCGCACCCCAAGCACCAACGCCTGATAAACCCTTTGTGCTTCAATCATCAGCGGTTCCACATGTTGGGAGATCGGCGTCACGATTTCAGATGTGCAGTCCAGTTCCACAACGGGACAGGACTCCGTAAAGAATGCCGCCCTGTGAACCAGACTTCCCCCCGCATCCACGGTAAAGGAGCCACCGTCAAATACCAGCTCGTCCTGACCGCCCACCAGGTTGGTGTAGATAATGGGAATACCATTATCCGATGCACGTTTTTGAACCAACTCCTCCCGCTCCGGTGCCTTGCCAATATGGAAGGGTGAAGCGTTGAGATTCAAGAGCAACTGAGCCCCAGCAGCCCGACTCATCGCGGCGGGTTCCGCCTCCCAGATATCCTCACAGACGGTCAGCCCTATCTGCACCCCTTTAAGATTGAAGGTCACGGCCTCCTGCCCCGGTGCGAAATATCGTTTTTCATCAAATACGCTGTAGTTGGGCAGTTTGTGTTTCTCATACTCCGCAATCAGCTCACCCTCATTGATAACACCCGCCACATTGAACAACTTTCCATCCCGGTTTCTGGGATAGCCAACAATCAGACAGACACGGCTGACACTTGAACGAATCAGCTCAACGGCACGCTCTACGCGTTGAATGAAATGGGGACGCAACAGCAGATCTTCGGGCGGATAGCCAGTGATCGCCAACTCAGGAAAAACAATCGCATCCACAGAATGTGGGTCGTTTTGCGCCAGTTCGATAATCTTCCTGGCATTACCCTCGATATCACCAACCAGAAAATTGAGTTGGGCAATCTGAATTTTGAGCTTCAAACGGGAACTCCTGACGGCTTAATGATGTATCAGACCTGTGGGCTGTTATGACTGATCTATAAAACGCTGCATTCCAGACCATTGAGAGTGTGGTTGCAAGTTTTTAGCATCAGCCTCTCTGCATCAATCCGGCAACAATCCTGATTGACTCGCTCTCAGACATCATAAACAATTGATTGTATGGGACTAAAAACTATACTTTTCGTTTTAGCAATCTGGGGAATCTACCTCATCGTACGCCACCTTGTCAGGCAGCGTTCCACTGATCAGAGCGCAACCAGAGAGGTCAAATCGGTGGAAAGCGTGAAATGTGCCCATTGCGGGCTTCATCTGCCTAAAACTGAGGCGGTGGTAAAAAAAGGGGTCTATTTCTGCAGCAAGGAACACCTGATCGCAGCCGAGTCGGACAAACCAACAGATCATGAATAGCTGGTTGGAGAAGCTTGAGCAAACCATCATTACCAAACCTCCCAGCAAGGAACTGGGCGTGGTGTCCCATTGGCGATCGCTGCGGCTGTTCCTGCTCTACAGGATCACACTCTCACTGACCCTGCTGTTTTTCTTCTACGCTGACAGCGGTCCCGCATTCATCGGCTCGACAGATCCCCGGCTCTTTTCAATCACTGTCCTGACCTATAGCACATTAACCATTCTCTCATCACTGTTGTTCATCTGGCGCTCACCCGGCCCTGAACATCAGGCCTACCTGGCCCTGTTCATCGATATTCTGGCAATCATCCTGCTGATGCATGCCAGTGGCGGCATCCAGACAGGCATAGGTATGCTGATTGCGGTCTCCATCTCAGCAGGAGCACTGATCATGGGGGGGCGGGCATCGCTGCTGTTTGCCGCGCTGGCTGCATTGGCGGTGATCACCGACCAGGTCCACGCCAGCCTGAGCAACCGCGCATCGCCACAGTTTATCCAGGCCGGATTCCTCGGAGCCGTCTATTTCGCCACTGCTCTGCTGACATGGGTATTGAGCAGCCGGGCGCGTGCCAGTGAGCGCCTGGCCGAGAAACGGGCCAGCGAACTGGATCACATGGCGAAGATCAATGCCTATGTCATAAAACATATGCAGACGGGGGTCCTTGTCATCGATGCCTCAGGCAAAATCCTGATGATGAACGACCCTGCCTGGCATCTGCTGGGCATGCCCTCAGCCACCACCGGCAGCCACCTGGCCAAGGCCTCGCCGGAGCTGGCTCACATCGTACGCAAACGGCAAAACCCCAAACGCAAACAGAAACTCACCTTCCGCAGCCAGAGCCAGGGACCTGAACTCAAGGCTCAATTCAATGCACTAAGCGGCGAAGAGGCGGGAGACATGCTGATTTTTCTTGAAGATACCTCACAAGTAACCCGTGAAGCACAACAGATGAAACTGGCCTCTTTGGGCCGACTCACCGCCAGTATTGCCCATGAGATACGCAATCCGCTGGGGGCGATCAGCCACGCCAGCCAACTGTTTCGTGAATCCCCCAGTCTCAATGTTGCCGACAAAAGACTGACGGAAATCATCACCACCAATGCCGCCCGGGTAAATCAGGTAATTGAAAATGTCTTACAACTCTCACGCCGGGAACCCGGCAAGCAGGTCACCATCCAACTTGAGCCCTGGCTGAAAAAACTCACCGCTGATCTGATCAGGCATCAGGGGTTCAAAGAGGAGAGCATCCGCCTGCAGATCGAACCGTTATCCACAGAAGTCTTCGCAGATCCCGAACAACTGCGCCAACTACTAAGCAATCTTTGCAATAATGCCCGGGAACATTGCGATAAAAAGAACCTGCAGATGCGGATCGTTGGCGGCATGACCAAAGAGTACCAGCATCCTATACTGGATGTGGTGGACAACGGTCCCGGAATTGCCCCGGAAGTGGCAAAGCAGATCTTCGAACCTTTTTTCACAACGCGGAATACCGGTACCGGGCTTGGTTTGTATATCGCAAAGGAGTTAAGTGAAACCAACCGGATACGACTAGAGTACATCCCGGGCCCCACCGGCGGAAGCTGCTTTCGCCTACACTTTGAGAATTGGCAGCCAGAGAATCAAAAAGCATGACACAACCCACTGCACTGATTGTCGATGATGAACCGGATATCTGTGAACTGTTGGAGATAACTTTGTTGCGTATGGGCATTGATGCCCACTCTGTTTTCAATCTGGCCAGTGCCCATCAACTGCTGGCGGAGCAGAGTTTCGATCTTTGTCTCTCCGATATGCGCCTGCCCGATGGAAACGGTATCGACCTGGTGCGCTATATCAATGAGACCTACCCTCAACTACCCGTCGCGATGATCACCGCCCATGGAAACATGGAGTCTGCAATTGAAGCACTCAAAGCAGGCGCCTTCGATTTTGTATCCAAACCGGTTGACCTGGAGGTCCTTCGCAGGCTGGTTCAACAGGCCATCAAACTCAGTAAACCGACAGAAGGCAAGACCCAGGTCAAAAAGGATTCAGCAACCACCCATGAACCGATGCTGGGTAACTCCCCAGCCATGACCCGTATCATCAAATTAATCGAAAAACTCGCAAGAAGTCAGGCACCGGTCTATATCAGCGGGGAATCGGGTACCGGAAAAGAGCTGGCTGCGAGAATGATCCACTATCAGGGACCCCGCGCGGACCACCCCTTTGTGGCGGTCAACTGTGGCGCCATCCCACAGGAGCTTATGGAGAGTGAACTATTCGGCCATAAAAAAGGCAGCTTTACCGGCGCCACCCAGGATAATGAAGGCCTTTTTCTGAGTGCGAATGGAGGAACTCTGTTTCTGGATGAGATCGCCGACTTACCACTGCACATGCAGGTCAAACTGCTTCGTTCCATACAGGAGAAGATGATCAGACCTGTGGGTGGGCAGAAGGAGATCCCCATTGATGTACGCATCATCAGTGCAACCCATAAGGATCTGGCAACCCTGGTGGAGCAAGGTGAATTCCGTCAGGATCTGTTTTATCGAATCAATGTCATTGAATTACCCTTGCCTGCCCTGCGCGAACGCACCGAGGATATCCCTTTACTTGCCCAGCACTTTCTCACCCGACTGGCTCGTAACTGCGGTATTAAAAAACCAAAACTCAGCACAGAGGCGATCAAAAAACTGAAGGCATATCCATTCCCGGGAAATATCCGTGAACTCGAGAATATTCTGGAGCGCTCCGTGACGCTACTGGATAGTGAAAAACTTGAGGCTGATGACCTGCTTCTACCAAACCATGTCTCAGATATGGAGAATCAGACGCCGCCTCAGGGACTTGGGGAGAAAATGGAACAGGTGGAACGACAAGCGATCATTGAAGCCCTTGAAGAGACCCGCTGGAACCGAACTGCTGCGGCTAAAAAACTGGGGATGAGCCTAAGGTCGCTAAGGTATCGACTTGAGAAACTGGAGATCGAGTAGACAAAATGTGAACCAATTCACACTTCGAGCCAGATAGAATCAGAACACCAACATCAATTTATAAATCACAGTTCATCTACCATCAGGCTAAAGTGACATTTTCTGTCACTTTCTAACATCCAGGGTCTCAAGAGACATAGAGCTTAATGTATGCTCAGATAAATCATAACAAAAACAAGAAAACGGACATTTTAAATAATTTTATTAATAATCATTCACTTATAGTGTTTTTCAGGCCATTTGACGATAAATTCAGCGTCAGTTGGCATGCATTCTGCTGCAACCTAAGTAACTCGGCGAAAATCAAGGATTAAAGTTTTGCTTTAATACGCCGACAACTCAGGCACCAACTCATACGGAGCGTTAAAGATGAAAAAACAAGCTGGTTTCACCCTTATTGAACTCATGATCGTTGTTGCGATCATTGGTATCCTGGCAGCCATCGCATTGCCTGCCTATCAAGACTACACTGCTCGCGCAATGGTATCTGAAGGTCTAGCCATTGCATCAGGCGCAAAAGCCACAGTCGGCGAAAACATTGCCAGTGGTGTTGCAGACGTCTGTACCGGTGTAAATGGCGGCACTACCGGCAGAACACTTCTTGCTTGCTCAGGTGCTGGCATACTGCAAGCCGACATCAACACCGGCACCTCTGCGGGAACAGTAGTCATCGTATTGACACCGACCGAATCTGCGACTGGTGTGGACTGGGAATGCACAACCACCTCCGAAGCCAGATACGTACCGGCCGAATGCCGCTAAAACAGAGCTAACATAGGCATGATTAAGGGGTCCTTGTTCAAGGACCCCTTTTTCGTTTCTGCAATACAATCCTGTTTGCTTTCATATCTTTTCAGAGCTATATTCTTTCCAATCAATAAGTTTGGCGTCCTATCTCAACAATTTAATGAATTACCTAGATTTTTTTAATTTCAATCTAGACAAATCTTGAGATTGATAAGTGCATCAATACAGTCGCCTAAATGTTTCCTAGAATCGGCCGATAAACCTATGTATTCGCAATCAGGTCTTTCTGTGCAATAAGGATGGCTAACACCAAACCACAAATTAATCTCAGCGGCCTTGGGCGCTGCCTGATACAGGATGGTCTCATCAATGAAGACGAGGCAGAGTCATCTTTTGCTGAAGCACTGGATAAAAAGACCCCTTACGTGACCCATCTGGTTGAGAATAAAATACTCAACAGTATTGATATAGCGATCTCAGCATCCCGAGGCTTCGGTGTACCCATTTTTGACCTGGATGTTCTCGATCCAACCGTCATACCAAACGACCTTGTAGCTGAAAAGCTGGTGCGCACCCATCATGCACTTCCCATATTCAAACGGGGCAACCGTCTATTCCTGGCCGTATCCGACCCGACCAATCATCAGGGGCTTGATGAAATAAGATTCAATACCGGGCTTGCTTCAGAGGCCATTCTGGTTGAGGAAGACAAACTCAATCGTATGATTGACAAGGTCATGGATGCGCAGGAAACCGGCATGGATGAACTCCTCGATGCCGACCTGGATAACCTGGATATCAGTACAGGCGATGAAGAGAGCTCAGGTGACGAATCCAGTCTGGATGTCGATGAAGCACCCGTTGTTCGCTACATCAATAAAATCCTTCTGGATGCGATCAACCAAGGGGTTTCCGATATCCATTTTGAACCCTATGAATACACCTACCGAATCAGGTATAGGCAAGATGGTATGTTGCATGAGGTTGCAAACCCACCATCCAATCTGGCCAACCGCCTTTCCACACGTCTGAAAGTTATGTCACGTCTTAATATCGCTGAGCGTCGGGTACCTCAGGATGGACGTATCAAGATGAAGCTTTCTAAATCACGCGCCATCGACTTTCGTGTGAACACCTGCCCAACTTTGTACGGGGAAAAAATTGTACTTCGTATTCTCGACCCTACCAGTGCACAACTCGGCATAGAAGCACTCGGGTTTGAGGAAGAACAACGCACGGCATTTCTAGAAGCCATCAACAAACCCTATGGAATGATCCTGGTAACCGGGCCAACAGGTAGTGGTAAGACAGTTAGTCTGTATACCGCCCTCAACCTACTCAACAAGCCTGAAATCAATATTTCTACCGCAGAAGATCCGGTTGAAATCCAGGTTGCGGGGATCAATCAGGTTAACATGAACACAAAGACCGGCCTGACATTTGCGGAGGCGTTGAGGGCCTTCCTTCGTCAGGATCCGGATATCGTCATGGTCGGTGAGATTCGCGACCTTGAAACAGCTGAAATTGCTATTAAAGCAGCACAAACCGGACATCTGGTACTTTCAACACTTCATACCAATGATGCACCACAGACACTTACCCGTTTGGCCAACATGGGCATACCTCCATTCAATATCGCTTCATCGGTCAATTTGATCATGGCCCAGCGATTAGCCCGTCGATTGTGTGAAAATTGTAAAACTGTTGATGACTTGCCTAAAGAAGCACTACTTGAAGAAGGCTTTACCGAGAGTGACATTGCAACAGGATTCACTACCTACAAACCCGTAGGATGTGATTTATGCACAAATGGTTATAAAGGGCGTGTCGGTATCTTCCAGGTCATGCCCGTTTCAGAAGCTATGGGTAAAATCATTATGGAAGGTGGCACCTCACTACAGTTGGAAGATCAGGCTCAAAAGGAAGGTGTGTATAACCTCCGCAGTTCAGGACTGAGAAAAGTCATGCAGGGGATTACCAGCCTCCAAGAACTAAACAGGGTAACCAAGGACTAACCCATGGCTCCACCGCGTAAAAAGACTCAGATTAAATCCTACCTCTACACCTGGGAAGGAACAGACAAAAAGGGGGCAAGACTCTCCGGGGAGTCTCGAGCTACCGATGTAAACATGGTAAAGGCTGACCTGCGTCGTCAAGGCATAAATCCTTTAAAGGTCAGAAAGAAAGCAACATCGATTTTTAATCGTAAAAAGCCGATCACTAGTGCAGATGTAACCGTTTTCAGTAGACAGCTCGCAACAATGATGTCCGCCGGCGTACCCATGGTCCAGGCCTTTGACATTGTTGGCAGGGGACATGAAAACCCATCAATGCAAGAGCTTATTCTTACCATCAAAGCCGATGTCGAAGGTGGTACAGCTCTGGCCGATGCACTTAAAAAGCATCCCCTGCATTTTGAGGATCTGTTTGTAAATCTCGTCAGGGCCGGCGAACACGCAGGTGTATTGGAAACTCTTTTACACAAGATTGCCACTTACAAAGAAAAAACAGAATCCATAAAAGCAAAAATCAAGAAGGCAATGTTCTACCCTGCAGCGATCGTCGCAGCAGCAATCGTTGTTACAGCAATCCTGTTGATATTTGTTATACCTCAGTTTGAGAGCCTGTTTTCAAACTTTGGTGCAGAACTTCCAGCCTTTACTCAAATGGTAGTCAATCTATCCCATTTTGTGCGTGACTGGTGGTGGATAATTCTGGGAGCCTTCATTATCTTTATATATTTCTTTATAGGTGCCTGGAAGCGGTCACGTAAACTCAGGCATACCATCGACAGAATGCTACTTAAGCTTCCAGTGATAGGCATGATCCTGAACAAATCAGCGATTGCCAGATTTTCAAGAACGCTTGCGACCATGTCTGCCGCTGGCGTACCCCTTGTTGAGGCACTGGATTCAGTCGCTGGCGCCACGGGTAATGTCGTCTATAGCGATGCTGTATTGCGCATGCGTGAAGATGTGGCAACCGGACAGTCACTACAACTTGCCATGAAGCAGAGAAATCTATTCCCAAATATGGTCGTACAGATGGTATCTATCGGTGAGGAATCCGGTGCTCTTGATGACATGCTCAATAAAGTTGCTGATTTCTATGAAGAGCAAGTCGATAACGCTGTGGATGCCATGAGCAGCTTGATGGAACCATTAATCATGGTTGTACTTGGCACTCTCGTCGGCGGCCTTGTTGTTGCCATGTACCTGCCAATATTCAAGATGGGTACAGCGATTTAATCAAGCATTCCGAATCGTAAAGTAATTAATAAGCAGAACCTTTGTGATTGTCTTTGATTTTTTACAGGCTAATTTTGCAGCCTTTCTCCTACTGGCAATAGTCATAGGATTGATTGTTGGCAGCTTTCTGAATGTGGTAATCCATCGTCTGCCAAAAATGATGGAGCAGCAGTGGCACCGGGACTGCGACGAGTTAAAAGGGTTAGCCTCCGAAGATGCAACTGAAACCGAGGTTTACAATCTCAACACCCCGGCTTCTCACTGCCCAAAATGCCAACATAAGATTCGTCCCTGGGAGAATATTCCGGTTATCAGTTGGTTGGTTTTAAAGGGCCGCTGTTCCAACTGTCAGAATCCGATCAGCGCCAGATATCCGATCATCGAAACCGTAACGGGTCTGTTATCGCTCTGGATCGCCTTCCATTTCGGTTTTTCCTGGGAAGCGATTGCTGCACTGCTGCTGACCTGGAGCCTGATTGCATTGACCGTGATCGACTTCGATGTGCAACTGCTGCCGGACAACATCACTCTGCCTTTTCTGTGGCTCGGTCTGTTGGTCAACATCAACGGACTGTTCACCGACCTCGAATCCGCTGTGATCGGCGCCATTGCCGGTTATATGGCTCTGTGGAGCGTCTACCAGGTTTTCAAAAAACTCACCGGCAAGGAAGGCATGGGATACGGCGATTTCAAACTGCTGGCCATGCTTGGCGCCTGGCTTGGCTGGCAATATCTGCCTCAGATCATCTTGCTCTCCGCATTGGTCGGCGCTGTCGTCGGCATTCTGTTGATTGTGGTCAGAGGGCGCGACCGGAATATTCCAATACCTTTCGGCCCCTATCTGGCCGCGGCCGGCTGGATCAGTCTGATGTGGGGTTCTCAGATCAATCAGGCCTATCTTCGCTGGTCCGGATTGTAAGCCCTGTGCTGACAATAGCCCTTACCGGGGGAATCGGCAGCGGCAAAAGCGCTGTATCCAACCACTTTGAAACCCTTGGTGTGCCGGTCATCGATGCGGACAGGCTGGCGCATCAGATGGTCCAACCCGGGTCACCGGCATTAAGCCGGATACAGGAGGCCTTCGGTAATCACCTGATCGACCAGCAGGGAAAGCTGAATCGCGGCGCTTTAAGAGAGATCGTGTTTAACGACCCGAGTCAAAGAAAACGCCTCGAATCCATCCTGCACCCGCCGATCAGACAGGCCATGGAGGATTGGATCGAACAACAGACAGCCCCCTATGTGATTCTGGTTATCCCACTGCTGTTCGAGACCGGCCAAGAGGATATCGCTGAACGGATCCTGGTAGTGGACTGCGATGAGTCTCTGCAGTACCAACGGGTTTCAGAACGGGATAGCCTGGACAAGTCACAAATCACTCAGATCCTCGCCAGCCAGGTCGATCGTCAGACCCGTTTGAAGGGTGCTGACGATATCATTGAGAACAACGGGGACCTGGCTGCATTGACCAAAGCAACTGAACAAATGCATCAAGCCTATTTAGCGCTTTCAAAGTCTTAACGATTAACCAGATTCGTATCGAGTTGACTCGAAGAGGCTTGGTGGGGCATGGCCCCACCCTACACCCTGAATGAAACGGTAGGGTGGGGCCATGTCCCACCAAATACGGCTTGAATAAGCCCCATCCCCATCAATACAGCACGATACCGTACTGCTGCGTATAGGCATGGGACCTGGCGGATTCAACTCGCAGGTAAATACCTGCTAGTAGTTTTTTTTCATGCAACATTCATCTTGTGACTTTTACGAAAGCTCAATCCGTCACCTGAAACATCCACTTCAATCGTATCCCCCGGCCCAAATCGACCCGAGAGAATCTCCTGAGCCAAAGGATTCTCAAGCTGCTGACGTATCGCACGCTTCAAGGGTCGAGCGCCGTAGACCGGATCAAAACCGGCCTGCCCCAGGCGATCCAACGCCGCATCGGTGACGCTCAGGATCATCTCACTGTCTGCCAGTCGCTGACGCAGATAGCCCACCTGGATACTGGCAATGGCGCGTATCTGCTCCGCACCCAGAGGATGAAAGACAACGATCTCATCAACCCGGTTGATAAACTCGGGACGGAAGTTTTGTTGTACGGTCTCCATCACCGAAGCCTTCATGGCGTCGTATTGCTCTTCGGTGGCCATCTCCTGAATGATCTCGGAGCCGAGGTTCGATGTCATTACGATCACCGTATTACGGAAATCCACAGTTCGACCCTGGCCGTCGGTAAGCCGACCGTCATCCAGTACCTGCAACAGCACATTGAAAACATCCGGATGGGCCTTCTCCACCTCATCAAGCAGGATCACCGAGTAGGGCCTGCGACGCACCGCCTCGGTCAGGTAACCACCCTCTTCGTAGCCCACATATCCGGGGGGTGCACCGATCAGACGGGCCACGGAGTGCTTCTCCATGAACTCGGACATGTCGATACGGACCATCGCCTCTTCGGTGTCGAACAGAAACTCCGCCAGGGATTTACACAACTCGGTTTTACCTACCCCGGTCGGACCGAGGAAGAGAAATGAACCGTTGGGCTGATTGGGATCGGCAAGCCCGGCTCGAGAGCGGCGAATGGCATCACTGACAGCCCTCACCCCCTCTTCCTGGCCAATTACCCGCTTACCCAGCTCCTCTTCCATGCGCAGCAGCTTGTCCCGCTCGCCCTCCAACATCTTGGAGACCGGGATACCGGTCCATTTGGAGACCACATCGGCGATCTCCTCCTCAGAGACCTTGTTCCTCAGCAGTTTCATCTCCTGCATCTCAGCCTGAGTGGCCATATCGAGCTGTTTTTCGAGCTCCGGAATCCGCCCATACTGCAGTTCGGACATACGCGTTAGATCACCGGCCCGATGGGCGGTCTCCAACTCCAGCCGGGCCTTCTCCAGAGACTCCTTAATGTGAGTGGTACCCTGCAGGGCGGCTTTCTCCGATTTCCAGATCTCCTCCAGATCGGAAAACTCCCGCTCCAACCGTTCGATATGTGATTCAAGATCCGCCAGGCGCTTTTTGGAGGCTTCATCAGACTCCTTGTTGAGCGCCTCACGCTCTATCTTCAACTGAATCAGGCGGCGTTCCAGGCGATCCATCTCCTCCGGCTTGGAATCGATCTCCATACGGATCTGGGAAGCCGCCTCATCCACCAGATCGATCGCCTTATCCGGCAGCTGACGATCTGTTATGTAGCGATGGGAGAGGGTTGCCGCAGCAACAATCGCCGGATCGGTGACATCCACACCATGGTGGACTTCGTAGCGCTCTTTCAACCCCCGCAGAATGGCAATGGTGTCTTCCACACTGGGCTCATCCACCAAGACCTTCTGAAAGCGGCGTTCCAGTGCCGCATCCTTCTCCAGATATTGTCGGTACTCATCCAGGGTGGTAGCACCCACACAGTGGAGTTCACCCCGAGCCAGGGCCGGCTTCAACATATTGCCTGCATCCATCGCGCCTTCCGCTTTACCGGCCCCCACCATCGTATGCAGCTCATCGATGAAAAGAATGATCTGCCCCTCCTGCTTGGCCAGATCGTTCAGCACGGCTTTCAATCGTTCTTCAAATTCACCGCGGAATTTCGCACCGGCGATCAATGCACCCATATCGAGGGAGAGCAGACGTTTGGTTTTCAATCCCTCCGGCACTTCACCGTTGATGATGCGCTGGGCCAGACCCTCGACAATCGCGGTCTTACCCACACCGGGTTCACCAATCAGTACCGGGTTATTCTTGGTTCGGCGTTGCAGTACCTGGATGGTTCGACGAATCTCATCATCCCGACCGATCACCGGATCGAGCTTGCCCTGCTCGGCCCGCTCGGTAAGGTCGATGGTATATTTTTCCAGCGCCTGGCGCTGATCTTCCGCATTCGGATCATCCACATTCTGACCGCCACGCATCTTCTCGATGCTCTGCTCCAGCACCTCTTTGACGGCACCGGCTTTGCGTAGCATCTCTCCCAGCTCGCCCTTGTCCTCGACGGCGGCAAGCACAAACAACTCGCTGGAGATGTACTGATCATTTCTCTGCTGCGCCAGTTTATCGGTCTGGTTGAGCAAGCGGCCCAGGTCATTGGAGATGTGTAGATCTCCAGCAGCACCTTCAACTCTGGAGAGGCGTTCGGTAGCTGCGCTCAGACTGGAGCGCAACTGATTGACGTTGACATCGGATTGAGTCAACAGATGGCGAACCGTGCCACCATCCTGGTCGAGCATGGCGCTCATCAGATGAACCGGCTCGATGAACTGATGATCCTGGCCAACAGCCAGGCTCTGGGCATCGGCCAGCGCCATCTGGAACTTACTGGTCAAACGATCCATTCGCATGGGGTATTACTCCAAAATCTGTTCTGAATACCCAATAGATTGGGGAGAAACCCCAACTTTTCAAGTTGATTGTTTTTCAGTCAGCCGCAGACACTGCTTTTTTATCTGACTGAGTCTGTGGCAACCCCTGACGCCAGATTCGTTAACCTTAAATGGATGCCAATCACCGCAAATTCTGCGCAAATATCCAATTCGTGTACGCTTGGTACCCCCATGAGGTGTCATACAACAACTGTTTTCTATTTGCGGCTTTTCGCGCTCCTTCGCGTTCATTCGCGGCCTAGTGATTCAATAAATCAGGACTGAGTACCCTGTTGGTTCTCCATCACCTCCACCTTGCCCATCACCATCGTTTCCAGGCCAGCCTTGTAAGCCCGAACCTTTTCCCGGATCTCCATATCCGCTGTACCAAGCATCTGGGCCGCTAAAATGGCGGCATTTTTCGCCCCATTGATCGCCACGCTGGCCACCGGTACACCAGGCGGCATCTGCACAATCGAAAGCAGGGAATCCTCACCACTCAAGGCTGAGGATTTGACTGGCACACCGACCACAGGCAGCGGGGTTATTGCGGCCACCATACCGGGCAGGTGGGCGGCGCCACCCGCGCCCGCAATGACCACCTTCAGGCCACGCTGCTCGGCAGTTTGGGAATACTCAAAAAGTCTGGCAGGTGTACGGTGAGCCGAAACAATGGTCATTTCAAAGGGTATCTGAAACTCCTCGAGTTGCTTGGCTGCCTCCTGCATGACCGGCAGATCGGAATCACTGCCCATAATGATGCCAACTATGGGTTTTGTCATGGATGCTGTTCTCCACTAATTTCAATTAAATCCCGCACCTGCTCGGCTTTACGGCGGGCACTGTCCAGGTCCTGATCGATAACCGTCACATGACCCATTTTGCGAAAAGGTTTGACCTCCGCTTTACCGTAGATATGCAGACATACCCCAGGAATCGCCAGCGCCTCGGACATCCCTTTAATGACCGGCCTACCCGCGGCATCCGGTGCGCCCAGCAGATTGATCATTGCCGCCGGAGCCAGTAGTTCTGTGGAACCCAGAGGCAGATCGAGGACGGCGCGCAGATGCTGTTCAAACTGATCGGTCACACAGGCCTCTATGGTGTGATGACCTGAATTATGGGTGCGCGGTGCAATCTCATTGACCAGCAGATCACCCTGCCTGGTGAGGAACATCTCCACCCCAAACACCCCGACCCCTTGAAGAGCCTGGATGGTGCGGATCGCCAAATCCTCCGCCTGCCGTGCAATCTCCGGATCCACCTTGGCAGGACAGAGCAACAGATCCAGCACATTCTCTCCGGCGCGAAAACACATCTCTACCGTCGGATAAGCCACGCAACTCCCATCCGCGTTGCGTGCCACCATCACAGCCAGCTCCTTATCCGCTTCAACGAAACGTTCGATCAGTGAAGGCACTGGCAGATGGCTGCTGAATGAAGTCTCATCCATCATTACCGCCACACCACGCCCATCATAGCCGCCACGCCGCGCCTTCTGTACCAAAGGAAACCCAAAGGCTTCGAAATCGGCCAGATTCGGTTGCGCCATCTCAATGAACTCTGATGTCGGGATATCCGCATCCTTGAGAAACTGTTTTTGTGTCAGCTTGTCTTGCAAAATCGAGAGCAAGCTCGGTGCTGGATTGATTTTATGCCCTTCCAGCTCCAGTTGGCGCAAGGTCTCGGTATCGGTGTTTTCCAGCTCATAGGTCACCACATCGCAGGATTCAGCCAATTCTCTCAACTTGGCAGGATCGTGATAGCCACCGATGATCTGATGCCCGGCTACCTGGCCGGCTGGTGAACCTGGATAGGGATCCAGCACGACACAGGTACAGCCCAGTCTTTTCGCCGCTTTGACCATCATGCGACCCAACTGACCTCCCCCTATCACACCGATACGGGCCACCGGAAAGGGATAACTGTCCTTCATGATTCGCTCTAACTCATATTTGGGTGAGAAAACGTTACAGTATAACCGGCCAACAGCGGGAATGTCTCAAAAATCGACTGGAAAAACCCAGGATCAGCCCCAAATTGAGCCTAGAAGTAGCCTGAAATCACCGCTTGAGAGACCCGGCTTCACCCCTTATCCGATGGGATCTGGGTCATCTTCCCATCGGTAGCGGTAAAGGCTTGAAGTCTCTCATCATCGAGTATATCGACACGACTCCCCTCTACCCGGATCACCCCCTGATCCGAAAAGTTATGCAGGATGCGGGAAAAGGTCTCCGGTGTCACGGAGAGCCGGGAGGCGATTACCCCTTTCGGCGCCTGAAGCTCGAAGGAATTACCCTGGCCTTTCACCAGGCACCAGCGATTCCACAAAAAACTGGCCACCCGACAACTGGCGCTCTGCAGGGTCAGATTGTCGATTTCGCGGATCAGCATCCGCAAGCGCTGACTCAAATCGGCCAGCAGATGGAAACAGGTCTCCACCGAACCCCGCAGGATCTCCTTGAAGGGTTCACTTTCAAAAACCAACAGCTCAGTCTCCCCCATCGCCTGGGCATTTACGGGGTAGTCGGGCTGTTCACCGAACATCAGCGCCTCGGCAAAAGTCTGCCCCGGGGTGATGATCTCGATTACCTTCTCCTGCCCCTGTAGCGACAACCGTGTCAGCTTAATCTGGCCACTGACCACCAGAAAGAAGTGTGTTGCCGGATCTCCAGCCTGAAAAAAGAGCTGCCCGTCCCTCAGCTTTGTACCATGTGCCATCTGCTCTACGAAGGCGAACTGTCGATCATCCAAATGAGCAAACAGATAGCATTGCCTGAGATCGTATTCCACTAACCAGCCTCCAGTTTGAGCGACAGGATTGAACCTCTACGCCACTATAAACCCGACCGTCGAATCGTATCGTCCGGCGTCAGGCTCAGTGATTCAGTTTCCACACCCGGTAATAGATGATGCCGCGACTATTGTCGGCAACCAACCATCGCCCATTGTCAAAATCAAAACGTTTCTCGGTGAATCTTTGGCAGGTCAGCCCTCCCTGATTGACCACTAATGCCTCATCACCGCTGACTTGATAAAACCACTCTGCAGGTTCCCCACAAGCCACATAGTCATACTCACCGCTTCTGCGAAGTCTCAGCTCCGTCAGTTCAGTGGTCAATTTAAGCCAGGCACTGAAACCACGGACCATGGTGCCTCCCTCATCAAGCAGGGTTACCTGGTCGTATGGGGTCTCGAATCCATCTTCGAATATCAGCTTCGGATCTGTCGCGGTGGGATCGCCGCCACTACAGCCCGCCAGCGTGAGATTAAGCCCAAGACAAAGCCCAACGGCGACAGACCGCCTTCCAGCCAAGAGATCGTTACATTGTGAAAACACCATGGCTTACAACCAACTCCAAAGCCGGTGAATGCTCGGGCCTATTAACACTAATCCAGCTGAGACAGATCCCTGACCGCCCCACGGGCAGCCGAGGTCGTCAATGCCGCATAGGCCTTCAAAGCTGTGGATACCTGCCGCTGACGTGAGACTGGCTTCCAGGCCTGCCCACCGCGTGCATTCATCTGTTCACGTCTCTGCGCCAGTTGCTGATCGTCGAGTGCCACCTGAATGGTTCTTGCGGGAATATCGATTTCGATCAGATCCCCCTCTTCCACCAAGCCGATGTTGCCACCCTCAGCGGCTTCGGGCGAGCAGTGGCCGATTGAGAGCCCTGAGGTACCACCGGAAAACCGACCGTCGGTAATCAACGCGCACTGTTTACCCAGGCCTTTCGATTTCAGGTAACTGGTTGGATAGAGCATCTCCTGCATGCCAGGCCCACCTTTCGGACCCTCATAGCGGATAATGACCACATCCCCCGGATTGATCTTATCAGCCAGGATCGCTTCTACAGCCGCCTCCTGGCTCTCAAAAAGCCGAGCCGGACCGGAAAACTTGAGGATCGATTCATCCACGCCGGCAGTCTTCACGATACAACCGTGCTCAGCCAGGTTACCGAACAGCACAGCCAGACCGCCATCCTTCGAATAGGCGTGTTCCAAATCACGGATACATCCTCCACTTCGATCCAGATCGAGACCAGGCCAGCGGGCTTCCTGACTGAAGGCCACCTGGGTCGGTATACCACCTGGTGCCGCCAGATAGCGGCTATGCACCATCTCCTCTTCGGTACGGATTACATCCCAACTGTCCAGCGCCTCGGCAAGGCTTTTTGCATAGACGGTGGGCACATCCCGCTTAATCAGCCCGGCCCGATCCAGCTCACCGAGGATTCCGATCACCCCGCCGGCCCGATGCACATCCTCCATGTGGTATTGCTGAGTGGCCGGTGCAACCTTGCACAGATTCGGTACCGAACGGCTCAATCGATCGATATCCTGCATGGTGAAATCCACCTCACCCTCATGGGCCGCCGCCAACAGATGCAGCACCGTATTGGTGGATCCTCCCATCGCGATATCCAGGCTCATGGCATTTTCGAACGCCTGGAAGCTGGCAATCTCCCGGGGCAGAACCGAGGCATCGTCCTGCTCATACCAGCGTCTTGCCAGGTCGACCACCAGCCTTCCGGCCTCGAGAAACAGCTGCTCCCGGTCGGCATGGGTGGCCAGCAGAGAACCGTTGCCCGGGAGCGAAAGTCCCAGCGCTTCGGTGAGGCAGTTCATGGAGTTGGCGGTGAACATACCGGAACAGGAGCCACAGGTGGGGCAGGCAGAGCGTTCAATTTTGGCCACATCTTCGTCGCTCTCGTTGGGATCCGCAGCGGAGACCATGGCATCCACCAGATCGAGGTGGAGTTCCTTACCGTGCAGTTTAACCTTTCCCGCCTCCATCGGTCCGCCGGAGACGAACACCGTGGGGATGTTCAGGCGCAACGCCGCCATCAGCATTCCTGGGGTGATCTTGTCGCAGTTGGAGATACAGACCAGGGCATCGGCACAGTGAGCATTGACCATATATTCCACAGAATCCGCAATGATATCCCGGGACGGCAGAGAGTAGAGCATGCCCCCATGACCCATGGCGATACCGTCATCCACCGCAATGGTGTTGAACTCCTTGGCAACCCCTCCAGCCTGTTCGATCTCCCGGGCTACCAGCTGCCCCAGGTCTTTCAGATGAACATGGCCGGGTACAAACTGGGTGAATGAGTTGGCTACCGCGACGATCGGCTTGTCAAAATCGTCATCTGTCATACCGGTAGCCCGCCATAGGGCGCGGGCACCCGCCATGTTGCGGCCATGGGTGGTGGTATGTGAGCGATATTGTGGCATCTCTGGCTCCGGCAATTAGCATTACAAATGACTATTATGCCTGTTTTCAGATAGCGCAAACAAACCCCAAAGTGAATGGTTCTGACTTTAGAGAATAAAACCGCCAATAAACGCCAATCACCGCGAATCAACACAAAAAGAAGCCTTATCACTAAAGCGGTTCGCGGCATTTCGCGGTGATTGGCGTTTATTGGCGGCTAATTTCACATCAGGGGCAGACTAATAACAGTCAGGTCAGCTATTGCTCTGGATGGGGGATTCACGCTCGCAGGGAATACTCAGTGAAAAAGTGGCGCCACCCTGCGGATTGTTCTGCGCGATAATCTTGCCGTGGTGTTTATCTGCCACGACTTTGACAAAACTGAGACCCAGACCGACGCCACGGATGTCGGACAGGGCATTCAGTGAGGATTGTATGAAGGGGAGAAAGATCTCCTGCAACTGATCTTCAGGTATCCCTGCTCCCTGATCGACGATGTCACAAACCACGAAGCCCTGGTCTCGAAAGACCCTGACTTCGATCAGGCTCTGCGCAGGCGAAAACTTGACCGCATTCTCCATCAGGTTGAAGAGTGCCCTTTCAAGCAGGCCGGGATCACCCAGTAGCCAGATCTCGTCTTCACTGAACTCACTTTTGAAGGCGATCTCATTGGCCTTGGCCTTGGTGTAGATCTCATCCAGTGCATTACAGGCGACGCTGACAAAGTCGGTCTCGGTAAATGAAGCCACCTCGACGGCCTCAGCTCTGGCCAGGCGGAGAAAATCATCGGCCAGTTTCAGCGAGCGACGGGCCAGCGGCTCGATCGCTTCCGCCATGGCTTCTGCACTGCCCTGGCGCTTCTGCTGCGACTGGGTCAGTGAGAGCAGTGAGGTGATGGGGGAGCGAATGTCATGAGAGAGAAAGTTGAGCATCTTCGCCCGGGTGCGCTCCGAGCGCTTGAGGGTGCCGATATAGGAAAGGTTGACAATCATCCCGTAGGTATCCGCCTCCACACCCTGCAGTGATTTCAGCTGCACAAACAGCTCGGTATCGGGTCGGCGTATCGCCTCGAAACGTATCGGTTCATCGGCCAGCATCACTTTTTTGAAGATCTCCTCCCAGGATTCACCACCCTGCACTTCCAACACCTTCAACAGCTGATACGCATCTTCACCAAGCAGATCCTGATCGGTTTCATGACCCAGATAAAAGGCACTTCTCGGGTTGGACATCACCACCTGCCCATGACTGTTGATTACCATCAGTCCATCATCCATCTGACCGACTGCGTTGCGAATCAGATTGCGGAATCGCTGGATCCTGGCAGTAGCTACCCGCATCTGACGCAGGCGCAACTCCACACGCTCCAACACCCCACCTTGATCCGTCTCAGGTTTCTCAGAGAACTGATAGGCAAAATCACTCACCAGTCGCAACGCCCGCCCTTCCGGTACCGCATTGCGCGGCCAGCTAAGGCCAAGTTGCCAGTGGGTCTCTGGCCGCTCGATCAACGTCCAGATCTCTGCGCCTGACCTCTGCCACGCCTCTTTGCTCAACGCTTCAAGCGGCTCACCCAGTGCAGTGCCACCGCTCATCAGTTGCTTTCCACTGCGCGCATCATAGACAACCCAACCCTGCAGCGGCATCAAGCGGGAGAGAAACTGCATGGCTGTCGACATATCACCCGCAGGCAGATGAACGGGCAATAGACTCTGCTCCCGATGGATCCGTTCCAACTGCTCGTTCAAATAGCGAACTGCCTGATCGAGGCGCCGCCAGCTCCAAAGCGGGTAGCTCAATGTCAGTCCCAACAGTACAGCAGAGGGAGGAAACCAGATCTCCACGCCGCGCAACAGGATCCAGTTGACCAGCACGAATCCCATCACCAAAGCCACGGATACCAGAGGTGCCGCGCGGGTCGGGAAGAAGGGATAGAAGAGAAACGGCAACATCACCACCAGGGTGCTGCCCAGCAGATGGGTCAAATAACTGACCGGTGTTACCGCTTCATTCCGGCGCAGACTGTCCAGGATATTGGCATTGATCTCCACCCCGGGCATGGGCACACCGTATCCGGATAGAGGGGTGGGTAGAGCATCACCGATTCCGGTTGCAGTAACCCCGACAAGCACGATCCGGTCGCGGAACATATCAGCCATATAGTCACCCTCCAGCACCTGACTGTATGAGTACCGGTTGTAGTGACCAGCCGGGCCGGTAAAGGGGATCAGTCGATGGGTGTGCCTTCGGATCAGGTGAACATTGTGCTCCTGGTGGCTCTGTCTGTTCTCTAGCGGATGTTGCTCTGGATTCAACCAATTCAGCAGGCTTAACATCAATTGGGGCCAATAGGCCTGGCCAAGCCCTTCATACAGATAGACACCTCGGGCAATACCGTCAGCATCCAGATCGATGTGGACATGCCCCAGACCTGCCACGACGTTGGAAAGTGCCGGCAGAGGCATAGACTCAACCAGCATACCCCCCTGGCGATTCTGCTCAGTGATTACCGGCATGAATACCCGCTCACTGGCTGCGACTGACTGAATGAGCTGAATATCAGCCTCGGGATCGCTTCTGTCCTCTTCCGCCATCAGAATATCGAAGACGATCGCCTTCGCCCCGGATTGGGTCAGGCGATCCACTAACTCGGCATGCACCCGTCTCGACCAGGGCCATCTACCCAAGGCCCTCAAGCTCTTCTCATCGATCGCAACAATGATAATATCGTCAGACGGGGCAACCGTTTTCACCCCCATCTGCAAGTCGTAAAGCAGCAGATCCCAACGATGTAACCAGCCGCTGGCGGCAAACAAAGCGGTAAACAGCGCCAAGATCAAAGCACTTCTGAACGGTTCAGACAATCCCCGCTGTACTCGTTTTTCCGATGATCTGTTTGCTGTGATTTGCATTGGATTCGTGTTAACAGGCCCTAAGTGAAATGCGTTTCACGATCAGTTGCTACTATCCACCCGGCACCATAATAGACCATGTTCAGCCGAAGCGTGCCGGGTAGATACGAACCACTCGTTGCCGCCCACTGATGGCACTCGCCAAACGATAAATCAGAACCTGGCAGGTAGATCTATGACATAGATATCAGATAACCGTTTCCCTACATCGCCTTCCGCCAAAGCCTCAACAGCAACAAAGTAGCGTCCAGGCCCAGGGTAACCCATTTCAAAGCCGTTATCGAAAGAGAGCCGTTCAAACAGAACATCCCGCAGCGCCACATCCCGGGCCAATATGAATTTATACCCCCAGGCATCAGACACGGCACTCCATCGAAACAACATACCATGAGGGAAAAACAGCGGCGGCATCAGCTGTGAGGCGACTCCTGGTGGTGGTGTCGACGGTTTTGCTTCAACCGGTGGCTGCAAATGCAGTTGGAAAACTTTTTCGCCCTCCAGACCTTCCAATCCCAGTTCATCGATACCACGTAAAAGTAGATGGTACTCACCGGCAGGCTGCTGGGGGATCTCAACACGGGGAGATTGGCTGATACCGATAGCAACCAGCACTTGGTCTCTGTCCTTCAACTGATAGCGATAACTGACCGCAGCCGGTAATCCGGCCCACTCCAGCAGCAGGCTGTCATCGCCCCTGGTCAGATCCAGCTGAGTCATGTCCGGTGCCGGAAGCAGTTTGCGCGGCTCTGCCGGCGTCTCACCGGAGACTACCCGGGTCCCCTCACCCTGCTTAACGAATACCGTAGCTCCTTGTGCCGTCACCTGAACCTCACCCTCGGTAACTTCACTGTGCGTCATATCGTTGAGCCGATCCGATGAGACCCGGAAATCCGTTCCCCTGACAACGGTCACTGCAGCGGGCGTGTGTATTTCGTAGCGGGATTTCGGTCGTGAGAACGGGGTAACCCGGTTTTCCACCCGGCCCCGTTGTAATCTAATACGGGTGTCCAGCATACCGATTCCCCGGTATGAGGATAGGGCATCGAAAACGACCTCGCTCGATTCCCCGACAAGCAGCACAGATTGATCTGCAAAGCGTAATGAAGCGGCAGACCTTGCCGCCGTATTGATGCGATCCCCAGCTTTAAGAACATCCCCTTTGACAGCCTCAATTCCCGCATCATCCCCACGGCGGGTAATAACCACATCACCGTATACATAGCTGATCTCAACTCCGGCAAGGTGATCCTTCATCCAATCGATAGGCACCCGGATCTCGGTGCCAACCGGGATCTCCCTATCCTTTTCTATGCTGTTATATACCTGTAACTGCCAGGCGGTGAATTCAGGCTTGAGGAAGCGCTCCTTAACCAGGGTTAGATTCTCGCCTTCATGCAATTTGTATATCCAGTCCTCCGACCAGGCAAGCGAGGAGAGTGTGGATAGCAGCAATAACAGAAGCAGCGCTGTAGCTCGACTAACGATAAACATATCAAAACACAATACCTTGCCGATTGGTTAGGGCCTATTAACCCGGCAACTCAACCAACAGTCATTCACCCTTCGTCTTCGAGCTGCTCGAGTCGATATCCCTGATGATATACCGCTTTCAATCGCCAGCCGTTTTCCGGTGTCAAGCCCAACTTTCTGCGCAATCGACTGATATGCGTATCGACTGTACGGGTCATCAACCCCGGACCGAATCCCCAAATACTCTCTAACAGATGGTCTCTGGAAAGTAGTCGTCCGATATTGGTGAACAGCATCCATGCCAACTGAAACTCCTTTTCAGTCATCTCAATCGGCACATCCTTCAACATGAGGGTTTTGTTCTCTTTATTCAGCGTGAAATTGGCAACCCGGATAAGATCCCGTCGCCCGCTGTGTCGTCTGACCAGGGCCTTGATTCTAGCCAACATGACTTCACGGTTAACCGGCTTGGCCAGATAATCGTCGGCGCCTTTGTCCAGGGCTTCGATGATATCCTGTTCACCATCCCTGTGAGTGATGAAAAAAACCGGTAGATCCCATTCCCGCTCCCCTCTGACCCATGAAAGCACCTCGACACCACTCTTGCCGGGCAACTCCCAATCCATAATCAACAAATCGTATGTTTCATGGCGCAGTTCACGCATAAAAGCGTCTGCATTATCGAACACGCGGCAGACATATCCTTCAGCCTCAAGCCACTCCTTCATCACACCCGATTGCACTTTGTCGTCTTCCAAATAGGCTATTCGCATAAGCTACTCCCACTCAGGCAATACGCCAGTGAGAACCTCTGACGTATCACGAAACGACTATAGGCGCTGGGAAACACCCTGATGCTGCCATATCCTAAATCTACAGCCCCATACAAGTCGTCCAAACGTTAATCAAAATTAAACCGCTCTGTCATATTATTCGCTATTCCTATTCAATGAAACAACAAATCAACACTCAGACATAGATCCAGCCTTCCGGCCAGCCATAGTTTAATCATTTCCCTATCCTGGCTTTACACCCTCAACCTGACAAAAGGTGATACTCAGCCATGGCGATAGGCCCTGTGGTGCTAGACATTTACCATCAGGGCCACGCGCCTTGCCGGCCGGATTAGTTGGCCAGCTTTAACTCGACCCGACGGTTTTTCGCTCTTCCATCGGCAAGCTCGTTATCTGCAACAGGAGAACTCTCCCCCATCCCCTTGACCGTCATCATTCCTTGATCCACACCCTGTGCAGCCAATGCGTCGGCAACCGCTTGCGCACGTTTTTCCGATAGGGACTGATTGTAATCGGCACTACCCGTGGAATCGGTATGGCCAACCACCGTTAATGCCTTGATATCACTACGAGAGTTCAACGATGCAGCAACCTTTTCGATGACACTGCTGTAATCTCCGCTGATCCGGTGACTGTTCAACTCGAACTGAATGTTCTGCAGTACGATTTTTACCGCACACCCATCACCAGTGACCGTTGCCCCCTGCGGGGTGTTCGGACAGCTGTCGCGACTATCCGCAACACCATCGCCATCACTGTCCACTTCACAACCCATGGCATCGACCTGGACACCCTGGGCTGTACCGGGACATTTATCCTCAGCATCGATGACACCGTCTCCATCACTATCCAGAGGACATCCGTCAGCGCCAACCTGAGCGCCTGCGGCACTGTTTGGACATTTATCCTGTGAATCAACCACACCATCACCATCACTGTCCGCTTCGGGTTGGTCCTCTTTGACCGCCACGACCGGTTCACCGAAACAACCGCTCTGCTGCGTCTCTTTGTCTCGATAGGTTGTCGTCCAACACTCGCCTGATCCGGTCCGCCAAACGCTACCGGTTGGATTGTAAGCCAAGCCTTTCTCGGCATGCAGTGAGCTGCTGAACAGCAAACTTGCCATGGCCAAAATCAGAGTACGATTCACACTAACCTCCATAGAATGTTCCTCTTTATGTGATTCATCCGTCCTGAATTGAGCACTGAAAATCAGGCAGCGCTCTGCTGAATCATGTGTAGATCCCTTTGTGGATAAGGGATACTGATACCTTCCTGGTCAAAACGGGTTTTTATGGCTTCTAGAAGCGCCGCTCTAGTGGTCCAGTAGTCACCGCTCTTGACCCAGGGTCGAACTGCGAAATCCACACTGCTCTCCCCCAGCTCCAACAACATGATGGTTGGTTCGGGGTCTTTCAGCACCGTCTCATCAGCATTTAGAATCTGTGTCAGCACATCGCGGGCCTGTTTGATGTTGTCCTCATAGCCGATACCGATAACCAGATCGATACGGCGGGTTTCCCGCGCAGAATAGTTAATGATGGTGCCGCTGTAGATCTGTGCATTCGGCATGGTGATCTCCCGGTTGTCACCGGTCTTCAACACACTGTGAAAGATGCGGATATCCTCAACCACACCGGAGACACCACCAGCCTCAACGAAATCACCCAGCTTGAATGGACGAAAAATGATCAACATCACGCCCGCAGCGAAACTGGCAAGGGAGTCTTTCAGAGCCAGACCGACGGCGAGACCGGCCGCACCGAGAATAGCCAGTGCAGAGGTAGTATTGACACCTAACTGCTCCAGCGCCGCCAACACCACAACAGCGAGCAATGCCGCATTGACGATATTCCCCAGAAAGCTGACCAGCATCGGATCGACGTCGCTTTTGGTCATCAACTTCTGCATGGCCCTGGTCAATGCCTTGGCAATCCAGCGGCCGATGACAAACACCAGCGCCGCCATAATGATTTTTGTACCCCAGGGAATAACGTAAGCATTCAATAATGTGTCTAATGAGATATCCATGTCTTCTCTCCCAAACCGTTTTCGTTGTTAGATCAAATTGATATAAATGACAGGACTGTTTTCAACCCAGCCCACCCAGCCTCTATTTGGTACAAATAATCGGCTGTGGATTTCCCATCAGAATAACTGGTTATTCCAAAGCAGTGAGACACAACGCTCTTCAAAAAAAGTAATCGCTCTTGGTGAGGCAGCTTATGCAATCGTTCAATTCGAATAAAGCTGCCGGCTGTGAAGATTTGTAAACTCACTTTGGGCCAGGGCAGGTTTGACCCGCAAAACCATCATTTGCTTACCCGGTTAATCATCGTGGGCCAGGTAGCGATAAACTCTCTCTTTCGGCCCAGCAAATCAATAGGCCGTGTTGTAAAGTTGCAAAGTGATTCCTACTTAGAATCAAGCATCGACAGGCACTATTTTTCACGGCTATAGAAAGCTGGTAATGGGATCTCTAAATTTCCATGCAAATAATGCAATAAACGGCAATTTTGTGCGCATAATTGACCCTGTGGCCAGATAGTTCACTCTACAGGGCGTGCTTGAAGCCTCAAGCTTTCTGACTAATATAAAGACAGGCCGCAATAAACCCGTCAGCGGGGTGGCTACAGCACCATTTTGATGGCTCGATGCAGGCAGACTTATTGCGGCCCTAGTTGGTCGCTGAGTTAATAAGCTAAACTATATTGAATTAGCAGCGTACAAGGATGACTCATGTCCGTGTTACTAGAATTCAGTATTTTCCCCCTAGACCAGGGTGAGAGTGTCAGCCGAGAAGTGAGCCAGGTAATCGAAATGATCAGAGAGAGCGGTGTCAACTACCAGCTAACCGCGATGGGCACGCTGATCGAAACCGACAATGTCAGGCAAGCCCTTGACATCGTGGAAAGCGCTACTGAACGACTCGGTTCGGCAGGTTGTCAGCGTATCTATAGTGCGATCAAAATGGATATCAGGATCGGCAAAGAGAATCGCATGGAGGGCAAACCCGGCTCAATCCGGCAACGTATCGGAGAGGTAAAAACCTGACTTGATATTCACCCAGCTTCTGAGTTTTAAATCCAAGTTACAAGGGTAAACCTGGTTTGATCCGATCAGCAGATAAATCAGGTCAACAAAAACACGATTCATGATCTGCCCCGGTTATCGGATTGACAGGGGATTTCCAGTCAACACAGGATGCAAATCGGCCAATGGATTGTCGCTAAAAAAACGAGAATAAGATGAATAACGAAACTTCATCAGAAGATTTACTGCGGAGTATCAACAGACTCTGGAATGAGAGCTTCAGTGGTCTACTATCCACTCACTCGATTAAATACCCAGGTTACCCATTCGGATCGTTACTACCAATCTGCAGAGACCCCAAAGGCAATTTACTGCTGCTGATCTCCCACCTGGCACAACATACCAGGAACCTGGAGAGTGACCCGCGCTGCTCTTTGACCCTCAGTGAGACCGGGGAAGGCGATGTGCAGCAACTGGCACGCCTGACCTGTCTGACCAAGGCAGAACCGCTCAACTCCACGGCGGCATCGGAACGCTATTTTCGTTACTACCCCACGGCCCGTCGATACCACAAGGAACTCAATTTCAACTTTTATAAACTGAGCGTAGAACAGTACTACTTTATCGGCGGATTCGGCTCGGCACGCTGGTTTGACAGCAGTCGAATCGAACCAACCTGTCCCTACTCGACATCGGATGAAGCCGAGGCACTCTATCGGTTGAATGCCCATAGTCGTCAGTTGCTGAATCACTACCTCGACAAACAGGGAATCTCGCGCAACTCATCAACCGTCGAAGCTGTAGGTGCAGATCCTCAGGGGGTGGATATCAGGGATGGTGACAACTTACGGCGCATACACGCTCAGCAGAGCTGTGACAGCGTGGACGAGCTTCTGCAGATGATTGAAACTGGTTGAAAAACCACATAAACCTCTCAAACCATGCTGGGATTCAGCCACTGATATAAGCCTTCTGTGGATACAAATCCGCAAAAAGTTTGGGGTAGATAAACAAGCCTGATTCCCTTTAAACTCCTCACCAAGCTAAAAACCAACCTTTTCACTTGGTAATAGGAGCAGGACAGATGAATACCCAAATTCCAGAACGAGATGGGGATGGCTATCTCACCGATATGAATGCTTGGACACCTGAAATTGCCAAGGCGATGGCGCAGGAGGACGAGTTTGAGCTGACCGATGAAAAATGGCAGCAGATCCTCAAAGCCAGAGAGTATTACAATGAATTCAATGTAGTCCCACCGATCCGCAAGTTCTCCAAATATCTGGGTGAGGACAAGAAAGCCATGTTCGAGCTGTGGCTGACAGGACCGATGAAACCGATCACCAAATATGGTGGATTACCCAAACCCACCGGCTGCGTATAGGCCATCTCATCAATCGACTTTTATAAAGGGGAGCTTGCTCCCCCTTCTCTCACCACCACCGCCCAGATCGATCAACCACTCTGCTGAAGAGCCGCATCGCCTCCACCTCTATCAACTGGATTGAGGTCACCGTTGCAAGGTACACTTGCCCGGTTTTTTCAGTGGAGTCTCCCGATGACCGCACCAACCATACTCGGCCAGTTAAGTGGATTGTATGAGATGCAACAGCATCTCCTGGAATCCCGCAGCAGCGAGGTATGCGCCAAGCAATACCATCCCGATCTGGCCTCTCTGAACTGGTACTTCGGACGGGGTGTCTATCTCGAGTTATATTGGCTACGGGAGTTTTTAAACGGAGACAACGACCTGAGCAGCCGGGTTGAAAGGTTATTCAAGCCGGGTGAAATGGATCTCGAAACCCAGTGCCAACAACTCCCCCCCACCGACCACCTGCTCAACTGGGGCATGGAGATCCGGGATGAGCACCTACGGCTGTTGGCCACCTCCGGAAGCCTGCCACAACACCCACTGATGGAAAATGACCGTCTCGCCTGGTATCTGCTGCAGGAGCAGGCAAAGCTTTATGAGTTAATGCTGATTGTCATCAACCAGCACAACCTTTCCCAGCAGGATCAGAACTACCTGTCGCTGCAACCTCTACAACCGGCAGATCCTAGCTGGCAGACCAAAGAGCTCTCACAGGGCCACTACCGAATTGGCGCCAGAGAGGATCCCAGGGCCTATGACAACGAATTGCCTCCGCAAGCTGTGGAATTGAGCAGTTACCGGATCGCCCTGTCTCCGGTCACCAATGCCCAGTTTCTCACTTTTATGCAGGCCAATGGTTATCAGCAGCAATCCAACTGGAGCGAGCCGGGTTGGGCGTGGCAAGTTGAACACCAGGCTGAACACCCGGAGTACTGGCAACAGGACAAGATCGGCAACTGGTACGAAATCGCGCTAAACGGCCCAACACAACTGCCCCCGGACGAACCGGTCACCGGTATAAATCTTTATGAGGCCCAGGCCTTTGCCAGTTGGGCAGCCCGCCAGGATGCCAGGTTCTCCGGCGCTGTTTTGCAGCATGAGTACCAGTGGGAGATGGCGGCCCGCAGTGGCGTACTGCCCAATTCGGGCCGGGCCTGGGAGTGGTGCAGTAACCCCCTCCACGGCTATCCTGAGTTCCAGCCATTCCCCGATGAAGCCACTTCAGTAAGCGCCTTTGAAGATCAAAGTCAGGTATTGAAGGGCGGCAGCTTGCACACCCAGAAAGTCCTCAGGCGGGCCAGCTTCAGACACTGGACAAAACCGGCCGAGCGACACCACTTAACCACGGCCAGATTGGTGTTCCCAGCAATCCACAAGTGGAACTGATTGCACGCCAGGTGAAATAAACGACCACTTACAGGAAGTGAATTCATCAACATGCGGTTATGGGTCACGTCTGAGAATGAAACTATTAAAGAATTGTAAAAAACTGCCAACTAAGCAGGTAGGGAACACCGATATTGTTAGGGTTTGCTGTAGTTATGGGCATCAATTCAATTACTGGATCAGCACTGCAGGGCATCCACAAAGGCCTACAGGGAATGCGTCGTGTCGCCTCGGATATTGCCAGTGCCAATCAGGTACAACAATCGAACCCGAAAGATCTCTCCCGCTCCATGGTTGAAATGCAGCAGCAGGCCAATCTGGTGAAGGCTCAGGTAAAAACCCTGAAGGCTGCCGACGAAGTCCTCGGCACGCTGATTGACGAGAAGGTCTGACACCACCCGATTCTCCCCTTGCGGGAGATTCTCACCCCTCCCCGTGTCTACGGTTCAAACAGCATCGACAGGTCGATGGCACGTATATCCTTGGTCAGAGCACCAACCGAGATATCATCGATCCCGGTTTCGGCAATCTCCCTGATGGTACCTAGATGGATACCACCGGAGGCCTCCAGTCTGGCGCGCCCAGCAGACAGTTTCACTGCCTCACGCAATTGCTCGGGAGTAAAATTATCCAGCAACAACTTCTGAGCGCCCCCATCGAGGGCCTGTTGCAGCTCATCCAGTGTCTCCACCTCAATCTCGATACTCACCCCATCCGGCACCAGACGCCTCGATCTGGCCAAAGCGGCATCAATCGACCCGGCAGCCCGGATATGGTTCTCTTTGATCAGTACAGCATCATAGAGTCCGACCCGATGGTTGTGACATCCACCACAACGTACCGCATATTTCTGCTGCAGGCGCAGCCCTGGTACCGTCTTGCGGGTATCCAAAATCCGCACATCGATGCCAGCCACTGCCTGGGCATAACGATTAGCGATCGTTGCGGTTCCCGACAAGCTCTGCAAATAGTTCAGAGCACAGCGCTCGCCACTCAGCAAGGCCCGGGTATTGCCACTGAGCCGGCACAACACCTGGTTCTCAGTGACCGTCTCGCCATCGCCGGCCTGCCACACCAGCTCAATCGCCGGATCCAGCTGCCGGTAAACTTCGTTTACCCAGGGAATCCCACAAACCACCGCCTGTTCCCGGCAGATGATCTGCGCCTGGGTAACGGCATCTGCATCCAATAGCGCTGCCGTCAGATCGCCGCTGCCCAGATCCTCGGCCAGAGCCTGACTGACCTGGCCGCTGATAAGAAACTGATTGTCGGTTAAATTCATCCGGATATGGCAAGCAGTTCCACATCAAATACCAGAGTTGCATTGGGTGGTATCACACCACCGGCACCTTGCGCGCCATAGCCTAATTGAGGCGGAATAGTCAGCCTGCGCTTGCCGCCGACCTTCATGCCGGCAACCCCCTCATCCCAACCACGGATCACCATGCCTTTACCCAAGGCAAACTCAAACGGCTGATTCCGGTCGACGGACGAGTCAAACTTATCGCCATCCAATAACCAGCCGGTGTAGTGTACAGAGACACGCTGACCAGACTCGGCAAGCTGGCCGTCACCCTCAACTAACTCTTCAATTTTCAAACCGGAATCGGTGATCTTTTCACTCATTGTTCTCTCTCATGTTTAACGAACCTGAAACCAGGCGTTGTCGTTACGATCAACCTGGCAACTCAGTATATTACTTTCAGCCGCAACGTGCCTGCCTGCAGACTGCGGTCACTCTTAACGATAATCGGAATCTTGGCGGCTTCAGGCTGAAGCGGATGAAGCGCCGGTATTCTTCAGGGCACTGAGCATGGCATCGAGGGCTCGATCCATGATCGGGGTTGATGAGACTTCAACCGTTTTGGCTCTGCCTTCACGCAACTGCTTTGCCACGCCGGCCGAGGTCAGTTCCATCGCTTTCATACCCTTGCGGTTAACAAAGATATAGGTATCCGTCACCTTGCTCTTCCAGGACAGCTTGACACGGACCTTGTTACTGCCGTCCGCCATCTCCAACCACATACCCGGCTCGAGCTCACTGGCCATTTGGGAGAACTCATCATTGTCGGAGATTGCCTCGTCCGCCATCTCCATCAACTGGCTGTTGTCGTCGGTGGTCAGCTGACTGTCCGGGAAATGAATCTCATGCTGACTGACAGGCTGAGTTCCCGAAGTGTTCATCTGACTGCCATCCCCACCCCGAAGCACCTGAATGTGGCAGTTCTGCAGCTCTTTGAAGAGCCGTGCCATCTTGTGCTGATCGAAGGAGATACTATTCAGACGCTCGCGCACATTACGCAACAATTCAGGTATTCCACGCAGCAGTTGCTGGCGTTCACCATACTCAGATTTCGGTTGCACACTCCACAACAGCCGATCGACGATCTCCAATGCCTCGGTCCAATCCTGGCTCTGGTCACCTTCCCGCAGATAGATCAGTAATAAAGCATCCTTCCAGCCATCTTCCAGGATTGACATCACCGCTTGCGGTACCAACTTCTGAGTACGTAACCGCTGATTGAGCTCTTCGGAGACAATCCGCTTGGCAGACTTCAGCTGCTCCTTGCCCTTGGTGATCTGGTTGGTCCGCTTTTCAGCGATCTGCGCACCGCGCTGCTCCTTCTCCCACCAACTTGAGAACTCTTCATCCAGCTCGGCAAACAGCTCGGGATCATCATGAAACTCATTGAGTATTCGTTTGATGGTCGACTCGATTTTGGTATAGAGGGTGTCGTTGACCCGGTCTCCGGTGTCGTTCCAACCTACTGCGGCCTGGGCCAGAGAGTTCAACAATCTTCTCGCCGGATGAACCTTCTCACTGAAGAAACTCTTATCGATGATTGCCACTTTCAGCATCGGTATCTGCAAGCGGCTGATCAGGGCTTTCATCGCATCGGGAAGACTGTAGTCATCGAGGATGAACTCGAACAGCATGGAGATGACATCGATGGTATCGTTATCGGCATCGCCCAAGGAGCGGGTCAGCTGCCCATCCTTTGCAATCTTCAGATCAGTGACCAGGCGTGTCCGCATCTCTTCAGGCGTCAGCGTCTTATCGATCCGTCTCCCTTGTGGCAACATCACCA
Organism: Chromatiales bacterium; assembly: GCA_022360905.1. Classification (GTDB taxonomy): domain Bacteria; phylum Pseudomonadota; class Gammaproteobacteria; order Chromatiales; family Chromatiaceae; genus Thiodiazotropha. The sequence goes on along the minus strand of JAKSBX010000106.1, from coordinate 21,891 downwards.
CATTGGACTGCTGAATCGCTGAAAGGGCACCGAGCAACTCACCGGTATCCACCACCGGGATATTACCGTTTGGCGTAGTCAGCATCAGGCTCGAAGTCAGCATACTGCTTCCGCTGCTGGCACGGCGGGTACCCAGTAGCTGCTGCAGGGTGGCAAACACCTCAGCCTGCACCTCGCTAGCGGTAGAGCTCATCTGACTCTCGGGATAGGCGGAAGGCGGAGAGGTTGAAACATAGGAGGAGTCACTGGCCAGATAACTTTCACCCGCATCACCCCGCATGCTGGGGGCAATTGGATTGCGACGTACTTTCGGCGTCAGCTTCGGTATCACACCGGCGCGGCCCAGTAACAGATTGACTTCATCATACAGACCACCGATATAGTGCATCACATGGCGGTCAAAGAGTTTATAAACGACCAGCTTGACCGGCAGTTCAACCGGTATATTGGCCATCGCAAACTGAAAGGCATTGCACACAACACCGGGCTCCAGCGGAGAGCGCTGGGCGATCTGTTCATTGATATTGCCGCGACCGATCACATAAGCAAAGCGCTGCCCCATGGCGTAGAGCTCACGGGTAAACCGACTTTCCGATTTGCTGACCATATTGGTGATGGCCAGGGACTCCTCAAGATCGTCGTTTTCCACCAGTGACATCTCGGAGTCCCGACTCAATTCATCCAGAGTTGGTTGATTGATATGAATCTCGCCGGTCTGCCAATAGCGATCGTAGACACTGAGCAATTCCTGGGTAAAGGCACGATCGATTCCAGCACGCTGTTTACGCAACTCTCTCATGGAATCGAAATAGACATTCTGCAGGGCGTTGTTATCCGATTTGTTCGCCATCTCATACAGAGAATCGTCCAGATTCTCGAACAAATCATTCATCAACTTAGGAACGGTCTTGATGACCAGATTACGGCACTCGGACGAAATCCTTCGCCCGTTAGCATCCAGCGAAATGTTCTTCTGATGAGGCACAGCAGAGCCGAATGTAATAATGTTGTCTTGCCTTTGCATCTAAAATCACTTGAAAAATCCTACACATACCCAAGCAAATGCATACAAGTTCCTTTTTAACCCGCATCTATGTATGAGGCTATGTTAGTAAAGGAACAGCGTCTGAGAATAGCCTCACAAAAGAACCATGCTCATTTTATGGCCATTCCGCATCACCAATGGATACACTATTCAAAAACTAGCACCAAGTGCCTGTCCAATCAATAGTTTCTACATATCGGCAAAGATAATACAGACTAAAGCTCAGCGCAGGTATTTGATCAACAAAGCAACAATTTGGGAAACTAATTCCATTTTACCCCCGAATGGAGCAACTTTTCTAGAAATTCAGGAAGTTAAACCCCTAATTCAGGACCCTAACACAACCGTAATACAATAGATGCACAACTCGATCTATTGTATGGTTCTATATCCGAGAACTGGGGAGCATGACCAGTCATCCAACAAGAACCACCAACTCTTACAATAGATGGTAACCGGCCCGAATAAAATGAATACAATCCGGCGCCTATTCGCATCACTTATCAGCAGTTTCCGCGATCTCCTGCCGATATTCATCGTTATCGCATTCTTCCAGCTGGTGGTCCTGCAACAACCGATTCCCAACCTGGGTTCCCTGTTGATCGGCACGATCCTGGTTCTTTTTGGTCTGAGCCTGTTCATCGAGGGCCTGAATCTGGGCCTCTTCCCCCTGGGTGAGACGATGGCCTGGAACTTTGCCCGTAAGGGTAGTCTCAGCTGGCTGCTGCTGTTTGCCTTTGCCCTCGGGTTCGGCACCACAGTGGCTGAGCCCGCGCTGATCAAGATCGCGGAAGAGGCAGCAAAAATTGCTGCCACCGGTGGCATGATCGATGACTCCACTGAAGCCATGAAGGATTATGCTCAGGGACTCCGTTATACCGTGGCCCTTTCGGTAGGATTCGCCATCGTGCTGGGTGTTCTGAGGATTGTCAAAGGCTGGCCGGTCCAATACCTGATCATCGGTGGTTATATCGGAGTCGTGATCATGACCGCCTTCGCGCCCAAAGAGATTATCGGTATCGCCTATGACTCCGGGGGGGTTACAACATCCACAGTGACCGTTCCCCTGGTAACCGCCCTTGGGGTAGGGCTGGCCTCCAGTATTAAAGGGCGCAACCCAATGACAGATGGTTTCGGACTGATAGCATTCGCTTCCCTGACACCGATGATTTTCGTTATGTTCTACGGAATCATGCTATGACCGAAGGTATCGAGCATTTTCTCACCATATTGGTCAGCACCGTGCTGGATATCCTGCCGATTGCCGCGATCCTGTTCGGCTTCCAGATCTTCATCTTGCGTCGACCACTGAAAAACGCCAAAGAGATTGCCGTTGGCTTCCTGATGGTGCTTTTTGGTCTGGCACTGTTTCTTGAGGGTCTCGATCTTGCCCTCTTCCCGCTGGGGGAACTGATGGCGAGCCAGCTCACCTCGCCTGAATTGCTGAATGTCCCGACCACCGGAGAGACAGTTCAGTGGCACCACTATTTTTGGGTCTATCTGTTTGCCGCCAGTATCGGTTTTTCCACCACCATCGCAGAACCATCATTGATCGCCGTCGCGATCAAGGCAAATCAGGTGTCGGCCGGAGCGATCAGCCAATGGGGACTGAGAATTGCGGTCGCCATCGGGGTGGCAATCGGAATTGCGCTCGGCAGCTATCGAATCATCACCGGCACCCCCCTGCACTGGTATATCATCGCCGGCTATGTGGTGGTGATTTTTCAAACCATGGTAGCACCCCGCACGATCATCGCCTTAGCGTACGATTCCGGAGGTGTAACCACATCCACTGTGACAGTTCCTTTGGTCGCTGCCCTGGGTATCGGCTTGTCCAGTAATATACCTGGACGCAATCCACTGATTGACGGCTTTGGCCTGATCGCCTTTGCCAGTCTGTTTCCCATCATGTCCGTTATGGCTTACGCCCAGCTCAGTGAGTGGCGCAGTCGTCAATGATTCAAACGAGGTATCGAGATGCACTTCAAACTCATCATCGCCCTGGTAGAAGACAGCACCACGGAAAAAGTGCTTGAAGCTGCGCGCTCTGCCGGGGCCACAGGTTCAACCGTCATCAACCACGCAAGGGGTGAAGGTATCGAACAGTCGAAAACCTTCCTCGGCCTGACCCTGGATACACAACGGGATGTTCTACTGTTTCTGGTGGAGGAGCATCTGAGCCGGACGATTCTGGAAAAGATCTCCGAAGCCGGTGAATTCGATAACCAGTCGGGCAGTGGGATCGCTTTTCAGATCGACATCGAGGATGCTGTCGGTGTCAGCCACCAGATTGCCTCACTTTCACAAGTGGTCGAGGAGGAATTATGACCGATCGCAAACTAATCCGAGTCCGAGACGTAATGAAGAATGATTTTGATTTGGTTGAAGGGATGGATACCGTTGAAAGTGCCCTGGAGAAGATGAGCCACGTAGAAACCAAGTCGCTGATCGTGAAGAAACGCGATGAAAACGACGAATTCGGCATCGTCACCTTATCGGATATCGCTCGGCAGGTTTTGGCAAAAGACCGGGCGCCGGAACGGGTAAACATCTACGAGATCATGAGCAAACCCGCCTTCACCGTATCTGCAGACATGGACATCCGCTACTGCGCCAGGCTGTTTGGCCGCTTTGAACTCAACCGGGCACCGGTGGTGGAGCACGGCGAAGTGATCGGTATTGTCAGTTATACCGATATGGTCCTGAAAGGTTTTCCATCTGCTGCGGATAAATCTTGAAGCACAAACAGACCGGACTACTCGACGGCGCTCTGTTCCATAACTCCGCAAACCAGGATCAGCGCCCCGCCGAGTGCGACATCGACTTGCTGGTGATCCACAGTATCAGTCTCCCACCGGGGGAGTTCGGAGGAGACTGGATAGACGATCTATTCATGAACCGTCTGGATGCAGAGGCCCATCCATACTTTCAGGAAATCTGTAACCTCAAAGTATCTTGCCATCTGCTGATCCGACGGGATGGATCCCAGGTACAGTACGTTCCTCTGCATCGCCGGGCCTGGCATGCCGGAATATCCAACTATTGCGGGCGTGAGCGCTGTAACGACTTCTCCATCGGAATCGAGCTGGAAGGCAGCGATGAGCAACCCTTCACTGAAGCCCAATACGCCAGCCTGGTGAGTGCGACCAAGCAGATCATGGCGACCTACCCGAACATCACCCAGGAGCGGATCACCAGTCATGCGGCCATTGCTCCCGGACGTAAGACAGACCCGGGGCCCATGTTTGATTGGCAAAAGTACTTCCGCTTATTGCAATCTTGAGAGAAAGCACGGATATTCCACCCTTAGTGTATTGTCTCTCCATGGCTGAACAGACAACCCTCTATTGCGTCGAGATGAGACACCGGGAATAACTTGAAACTTGCAGCACATTCGATGAAACTCTCGCGATGACATTGACGATCATACTTATCTGCCTGATTGCAGAGCGATTTTTACTTGAGCATAGCCACCTGAGAAGCCATCGCTGGTTCACCAGATATTGCCAGTGGCATCAACAGCAAAACCTGCCCGAATGGATGCAACAGGGCATCATCGGCCTGCTGCTACTGCTGCTACCGCCACTGCTGGCAGTGGCTGCACTTCAGCAGCTGTTTGCCGACAGTATGCTGGGCATACCCAGTCTGCTGTTTTCCATCGGCGTCTTGCTCTATGCCCTGGGACCACAGGACCTGGACAGCCAGATCAACCAGTATGTTGAAACCGCTGAGGCGGACGACGGGGAAGCCAGGGAGATCGCCCGGGCGATCATCGAAGATGAACCACCCACCAGCGAACCCGCCTGCTCACAGGCCGTATCCGAAGCGGCGCTGCAACAAGCGAACCGGAGAACGGTTGCTGTGCTCTTCTGGTTCATCATACTTGGCCCCCTCGGCGCCATGCTCTATCGACTTGCGACATGGATGCCTCAATCTGACCAGGCCGCACAAGATATCGACTTCAAACTCAACACCCAGCAATTAGTCATCATACTGGACTGGCTACCAGCCAGAATAACCGCTTTCTGCTATGCCATCGCCGGCAGTTTTGAGGATGCGCTGTATGGCTGGAGAAGCTACCAGGAGAGCCGCCAGAGTGAATTCAGCGACAGCAATGCGGGCACCCTGATCTGTACAGGCAGTGGCGCCATGCGATTGACTACCCTGCTGGATGAGGCCTACGCAGGCGCACACCTCTACACCTACCTGCCCAAGGCCGCCATGGCCTTGATCTGGAGGAGTCTGATCGTATTTATGGTGATCCTGGCCTTCCTCACCTTTACCGGCCTGATCTAACAGTCGAACTACTGCTGATGAGCGAGATAACCACCATCGATCTGCTGCGTCACGGTGAACCTGTTGGGGGTAGACGCTATCGGGGACAGATCGATGACCCCCTCAGTGATAGAGGCTGGCAAGAGATGCGTGATGCGGTTTCCGGGCAGCGGCCATGGCAGACCATCATCAGTTCACCGCTCAAACGATGCGCGGCATTTGCGGTTGAACTCAGCAGTCAAATGGATATTGCTGTGGCTTATGACGATCGATTGAAAGAGGTGGGATTTGGTCGCTGGGAGGGGTTTTCCGGCGATGACCTGCGGGCACAGGACCCGGATCAGATGAGACGTTTTTATCATGACCCCATAGCGCATCGGCCACAAAATGCCGAGTCATTAGAAAGTTTCAGCCAAAGGGTTTCCCAGGCCTACAACCAGGCGGTCAGGGAGAATTCAGGTCAACATATCCTGCTGATCACCCATGCCGGAGTCATTCGTTCCATTCTGGCCAACCTGCTGGATGCTCCCCTGGGTTCCATGTACCGCTTCTCTATTGCTACGGCCAGTCTCTCCCGGATCAAGATTGAATCCGAACGTCCTCCCACCATTATGTTCATCGGCAAAACGAGCCTATCTTAAAGCAAATTTAGCTTATCTCACGCTATCTTGCCGCGATCTTTCAATAAACCCTAGACTGCAAGCCACCCCGGCAAATCTTGGGCGAATCCAAAGCGTAAAATTTTGTGAACAGGATCTCACCTTTTTTAAGCTTCCTTTAAGACAAATAAGTTACAAGTCACAGTACGAACCAATTTAATACCCTAGCCTTAATAACTACAAACAAATCAACCGGCAATGTACCGGTTCAGGACACAAGAGGAGGCAACCTATGTCTTGGTTATTACTCGCTGCACTTACAGCCATTGTTGTAACAGTTCTTTCCGCGAAAAGCGTTGAGCTGCCCGACTGATAATCATTTGGCTAACAACAACTTACCTCAGACATCCATCGAGCCGACTATCTCGAGGGGTGTTGACGTATGTACTCATACATCATAATTGAGGCGGCAACGGCTACATTCAGACTCTCTACCTGACCGAATTGCGGTATTGCCAGACATCTCACGTCGGGATAGTCGACCAGATCAAAGCTGTGCCCCCACTCCTCATGTCCCAGCACGAAGGCGGTCTTGCTCTCCAGTATGGATTCAGTCGACAGATGCTCACAACCACCGCTTAACGCCACAATCTCGTAATCCCGCTTAACCAACTCCTGATAACTCTGCTCAAAACTATCGTAAAACTTCGCCGGTACCTTTTTGAACGCCCCTTTACCCGGAGAGGGATCGAATGGACCGATATTGATCAAATGGACCTCGGCAGCCCCAAAGGCTTCGGCACTGCGAAATATCTTGGCCACATTGAATCCCGCCTTCATATGATCCAGAACCAGAATGAAGTCATTGACGCCCGGCTTGGCCAGCAGGTTGCGCTGACGCTGCTTGGTATAGCGCAGCAGCGCCTGATCCCTGGCTTCACGTTTTTCCCGTTTACTCTTTCTTTGGCGTAACATGTTATTTATCAATGCAAAACAGGCTTCTGCCCAATCATACTAAGTTAACTGCTGCAGAGTACAAGCCGAGCTCAAATGAGCCGATTTCCACTTTACTGCGATCAAATAACCTTACCAAATAGATCAATCTAGAGTCGCTATCCGTCGTAAGATATCAGCCTGATCTAGTCTCGCTCGGAGTAACCATGCAAAAAAGTAGCGTAACCCGTGTTTCCGTCTGGAGCCGATGGCTCAGGATTTCCCACTGGCTGATGGGGGTCTCCACACTGGGCCTGATCGGCAGTGGTTATCTCCTTTCCATCCAGACCACTCAGAACGCCACGAACCAGGATATTCACTACCTGTTCGGCGCACTCCTGCTCCCCGGTTTTCTGATCAGGCTCTACCTGTTGCTGTTTGGCAAAGGAACAGACCATATCAGTGATTGCGAGCCAGATGCCCACCGCTTGTCACAGGCATGGCAGGTAGCCAAATTCTACCTGACCCTGGGGAAGGCGCCACTGCCCAACTGGTTCAGCCACAACCCATTCTGGGGCCCCATCTATATCGGGTTATTCTTTATTCTGTTACTCAGCCTGATCAGTGGCTATGCACTACTCAATGAGCAGCAATTTTTCTTCGGTATCGTCATGGCGGACCTGCACCACCTGAGCTATGTGATCATTGCCTGGTTCAGCCTGCTGCATATCCTTGCGGTTTTCGCCCATGATCTCGGCGGTAGTGGCTCCGATATATCCGGCATGGTTAACGGCCATCGGATATTTCAACATTCGGAGAAGCCATCAGAGCCTGGAACAAGTACTGTTGACCTGAATGACCTCATGAAGAGCTTAAAAAAGTAGCTCCCATAAGCTAATTTAGCTGAAGTAGTTGGGCTAGACCTGAATGGTACTTACTTAAGCACTATTTGGTGGGGCATGGCCCCACCCTACGATTGAATTCATGATGTAGGGTGGGGCCATGCCCCACCAAAACCCTTTGATAAAACCAGAAGCAATGAGTTTTAGTGCTTAAGTAAGTGCCATTCGAGCTAGACCTAAGAGATTAGCCGCCAATGAACGCCAATCACCGCAAAATGCCGCGAATAAAACTCGCATTGCGGTCACTGTTTGCGGTGATTCGCGTTCATTGGCGGTTTATTCTGTTAAGTAGGCAGTTCACATCAGGCACAAAAAAACCCACGCTTTTCGGCGTGGGTTTTTCAACTCTGCTGCCAGCAGCTCAGTCGTTACTCTTCAGTAGCGACCTCTTCTTCCTCAGCAACCGGCTCTTCGATCGGACGGTCAACCAGCTCCACATAAGCCATTGGCGCCTTGTCACCTGGACGATAGCCGCACTTCAGAATACGTACATAGCCACCAGGACGGGACTGGTATCTTGGGCCCAACTCAGCGAAGAGCTTGCCTACCGCTGACTTATCACGCAGGCGTGAGAAGGCAAGACGACGTTTTGCAACATTGTCTGTCTTGGACATGGTGATGAGCGGCTCAGCTACACGACGAAGCTCTTTTGCCTTAGGCACAGTCGTTTTGATCAACTCATGATTGATCAAAGAGACCGCCATGTTTCTGAACATGGCATTCCTGTGGCTGCTGTTACGATTTAGCTGCCGTCCTGATTTGCGATGACGCATGAGTCGACTTTCCCAAATTCAAAATTGTTTAACGGTTAATAGCGACCGGCTTTAGTGAGCCAGCTGCTCCTCGATGTTCTCTGGTGGCCAGTGTTCCAGGCGCATGCCCAGGGACAGACCACGACGTGCGAGCACATCCTTAATCTCAGTCAGTGACTTCTTACCCAAGTTAGGTGTCTTGAGCAGTTCCACTTCGGTTCTCTGAATCAGATCACCGATAAGAAAAATATTCTCTGCCTTCAAGCAGTTTGCAGAACGAACGGTCAATTCCAGATCGTCTACCGGACGCAGCAGGATCGGATCGATTGCCGGCTCTTCCGGCTCTGCCACAGACTCTGCAGCCTCAGCTTCAAGGTCGACGAAGACTGAGAGCTGATCACGCAAGATGCTTGCAGAACGTCTGATCGCCTCTTCAGGATCGATCGTACCGTTGGTCTCCAGCTCGATAACCAGACGATCCAGGCCGGTGTTCTGCTCCACACGCGCCGCTTCCACACTGTACGCCACTTCACGAATCGGGCTGAATGATGCATCAACCTGCAACATGCCGATCGGACGCTCATCACCGGCAGATCCCTGACGGGCAGCAGCAGGATGATAACCACGACCACGATGCACGTTCAGGGTCATGTTGATCTCACCTGACTTGGTCAGGGTGGCAATCACATGGTCTGGGTTAGCCACTTCAACATCGTGATCGAGCGCGATATCGCTGGCGAAGACCTGACCGGGACCCTTCTTCTGCAGCTTCAGCGTAGCTTCGTCACGGGTATGCATGATCAGGGCAACCTGCTTCAGATTGAGCAGGATATCCAGAACATCTTCCTGCACACCTTCAATAGTGGTGTACTCGTGCAATACATCAGCGATTTCGACTTCTGTAATCGCACTACCTGGCATCGATGAGAGCAGGATGCGGCGCAAGGCGTTACCGAGCGTATGACCAAACCCTCTCTCAAGTGGCTCAAGAGTCACTTTTGCGCGAGTGGCCGTGATCGGTTGTACGTTGACAATACGCGGCTTCAGAAATTCCGTAACGCTTTCGGTCATATATTTTCCCTCGTCAAGGCTTACTTGGAGTAGAGCTCAACGACCAGTTGTTCGTTAATTTCAGCAGAAAGATCGGAACGATCCGGGATACGCTTCAGCTTGCCCTTCATCGCTTTCGGATCGACTTCTACCCAATCCACGAAGCCATATTGACCCTGCAGTTCGAGCGCTCCCTGAATACGTACCTGCTTTTTAGCTTTCTCACGTATTGAGATTTCGTCTTCAGCAGTCACTTTGAAGGAAGGCACATTAACGATCTTGCCGTTAACTTCAATTGCCTTGTGGCTAACCAGCTGACGGGCTTCTGCGCGAGTCGAACCAAAACCCATGCGATAGACGATATTGTCGAGACGGGTTTCCAGCAGTTGCAGCAGATTTTCACCGGTTGCACCTTTATTCTGCGCAGCCGCTTTGTAGTAGTTACGGAACTGCTTTTCCATCACGCCATAGATACGACGTACTTTCTGCTTTTCGCGCAGCTGCAGTCCATAATCCGAGACGCGACGACGACGATCGCCAGCCTGTCCGGGTACTTTCTCCATGTTGCACTTGGAGTCAAGCGAACGCACGCGACTCTTAAGAAAGAGATCTGTGCCTTCCCGACGGCTCAGCTTACATTTTGGTCCGATGTACCTTGCCATGATTCATTAACTCCAGTGTTTATACGCGGCGCTTTTTAGGAGGACGGCAACCGTTGTGGGGAATCGGTGTCACGTCGGAGATGCTGGTAATTTTGAAACCGGCATTGTTCAGAGATCTTACGGCAGACTCACGGCCTGGCCCGGGACCTTTGACGTTGACATCCAGATTCTTGACGCCGTATTCCTTAACCATCTGACCGACACGATCAGCAGCCACCTGAGCTGCGAACGGGGTGCTTTTTCTGGAACCACGGAAACCTGAACCACCGGCTGTTGCCCAGGCAAGGGCATTACCCTGACGGTCGGTTATGGTGATGATGGTATTGTTGAAAGAGGCATGAATATGCGCAACACCGTCGGTGACGCTCTTTCTTACCTTCTTCTTGGCACGGCTGCTGGGTTTTGCCATCTTCTGTACCTACAGATTCGATTTAAAATTGATTAACGTTTGATTGGACGACGGGGACCTTTACGGGTACGGGCATTGGTGCGCGTACGCTGTCCACGTAGAGGCAGACCACGGCGATGACGAATGCCGCGATTACAACCCAGGTCCATCAGACGTTTGATGTTCATGGAGATCTCACGTCGCAGGTCGCCTTCCGTTGTGTAACGGGCGACGATGCCGCGAATGGACTCAATCTGGTCTTCACTCAGCTCCTGGATCTTGATATTGGGCTCAATACCAGCCTCTTTACAGATATCGCCAGCAGTAGAGCGGCCGATACCATAGATAGAGGTCAATGCAATAACTGCATGTTTTCGATCCGGAATGTTGACTCCTGCAATTCGAGCCATCTTTCTAATCTCCTAAAGAGTAACCCCTGGAATTATTCCGAAGGGAAACGCACAATAATACCTTAGGCGATAGCCTCTAGCAAGCCATCACCCCATTATTTGATTGCCAGGTTAACCCTGACGCTGCTTGTGGCGACCCTCTTTACAGATCACCCGAACTACGCCGTTACGGCGAACAATCTTGCAATTGCGGCAGATTTTTTTAACAGATGCACGCACTTTCATTTTTCAGACTCCAATTCAGATTCGGTCAGATCAGCGTAGCAATCCGCCACCACTGCCTTTCAGGTTGGCTTTTTTCATCAAGCCGTCGTATTGGTGTGACATCAGGTGCGCTTGTACCTGGGCCATAAAGTCCATCACTACCACAACGATAATCAGCAGTGATGTGCCACCGAAGTAGAAGGGCACATTCCAACCAACTATCAGGAATTCGGGAAGCAGACATACCAGGGTGATATAGACGGCACCCGCCATGGTGAGCCTGGACATCACGCCATCGATATATTTGGCGGTCTGTTCACCAGGCCGGATCCCTGGAATAAATGCTCCGGATCTTTTCAAATTGTCCGCGGTGTCCCGTGAGTTGAAGACCAACGCGGTATAGAAAAAACAGAAAAATATGATCGCCGCCGCATAGGCCATGACATAGACAGGTTCACCAGGTGACAACTTGGCGAAGATGTCCTGTATCCAGCGGGTACCCTCAGTATTGCCAAACCACTGTCCCAGAGTTGCCGGGAAGAGAATGATACTGGAGGCGAAAATCGGCGGGATAACACCAGCCATGTTCAGTTTCAGCGGCAGATGGGTACTCTGCGCAGCCAACATCCGACGGCCCTGCTGACGCTTCGCATAGTTGATGGTTATGCGACGCTGCCCACGCTCGACGAACACAACAAACGCGGTAACCGCAATCGCCAGTACGAATAGGAACAGAATGGTCAGTGCATTCAGTTCACCGGTACGGGCCAGCTCCAGAGTACCACCGATAGCAGAAGGCAATCCGGCAACGATACCGGCAAAGATGATCATCGAGATACCGTTGCCGATACCACGTTCAGTAATCTGCTCACCAAGCCACATCAGAAACATGGTGCCGGTAACCAGGGATACCGCTGCGGTAACAACGAAACCCATTCCCTGATGAACCACAATGGTTTCACCACCGACTGTCTGACTCTGCAGGGCAATGGAGATACCGACCGCCTGAAAGGTCGCCAGTACCACAGTGCCGTAACGGGTGTACTGAGTGATCTTTCTTCGACCGGACTCACCCTCTTTCTTCAACTGCTCAAGGGTTGGTATGACAGCCGACATCAACTGCATGATAATCGACGCCGAGATGTAGGGCATGATGCCAAGGGCAAAGATACTGGCGCGTTCCAGTGCACCACCGGAAAACATGTTGAACATATCCAGGATCGAACCCTGGGCCTGCTCAAACAGGGCAGCCAATGCCACTGGATTCACACCGGGTACAGGAATAAATGTACCGATTCGGAAAACCAGCAGCGCACCGGCGACAAACAGCAGTCGCTGACGTAGTTCAGTCAGCTGACCCATGCTGCCCAGAGCACCCATCATTGCACCTTGGTTGGCCATAATTTATTCGACCTTACCGCCAGCAGCTTCGACAGCGGCTTTTGCACCCTTGGTCAGGGCAATACCTTTAACAGTAACTGCACGATCGATCTCCCCGGAGAGGAAGATCTTTGCCCGCTTCATATCACGGGTGATCAAATTCGCCTTCTTCAGCGCATCCAGGTCGACAACGTCGCCTTCGACTTTTGCCAGTTCACCCAGACGAACCTGAGCGGATACCATGGATACCCGAGAGGTGAAACCGATCTTCGGCAGACGACGCTGCAGTGGCATCTGACCACCTTCGAAACCGACTTTGTGAAAACCGCCGGAACGGGACTTCTGACCTTTATGGCCGCGTCCACAGGTTTTGCCTAGTCCACTGCCGATACCGCGACCGACACGTTTACGCGTGGTTTTGCTTCCCGCAGCAGGCTGGAGAGTATTCAATTTCATCTTAAGACTCCACTACCTTAACCATGTAACTGACCTTGTTCACCATACCGCGGGTGCAAGGGGTGTCTTCCACATCCACTTCGTGATGCATACGACGCAGACCCAGACCTCTTACACATGCTTGATGGCTAGCAAGGCGACCGCTTGTGCTACGCACCAGCTTGACCCGCATCATCTTCTTATCAGCCATGACTTACCCCAGGATATCTTCGACGCTTTTGCCCCGCTTCAGGGCAACCGATTCAGCGTCGGCCATTTCATTCAGACCATTGATGGTCGCACGCACCACATTCATCGGATTGTTGGTGCCGATACATTTGGCCAGTACGTTCTGTACGCCGAGTACTTCGAATACCGCACGCATCGCACCACCGGCGATGATACCGGTACCTTCCGATGCAGGCTGCATGAAGACCTTGGCAGCACCATGACGACCAACCAGTGGATACTGCAGGGTAGCCCCATCCAGCTTCACAGAGACCATGTTCTTGCGAGCTGTCTCCATCGCTTTCTGGATGGCTACCGGCACTTCGCGTGCTTTACCGGTACCGAAACCGACGCGGCCTTTACCGTCACCGACCACGGTCAGTGCTGAGAAACCGAACTGACGGCCACCTTTGACCACCTTGGCCACACGGTTAACATTGACGAGTTTCTCAAGTAACTCATCACCCTCAGGTTTTGCATTAAAATTTGCCATAATCCTAAACCTTTAAAATTGAAGACCGGCTTCGCGAGCCGCTTCAGCGAGGGCCTTAACCCGACCGTGATAACGGAAACCCGAACGATCAAAGGCCACATTTTCGATACCGGCGGTTTTCGCCCGCTCGGCAACCAGCTTACCAACAACGGAGGCCGCCTTGGCGTTACCACTGGCCTCGCCATTGATCTCACCCTTTACATCCTTGTCCAGAGTCGAGGCACTGGCCAACACACTGGAACCGTCAGGACTAATGACCTGAGCGTAAATATGGCGAGGTGTACGGTGAATCGAGAGACGATGAACGCCCAGCTCCCGAATCTTAGCTCTGGTACGGCGTCCGCGACGCATACGTGATTGTTTCTTGTCCATCGTTCTACCTATTTCTTCTTGGCTTCTTTACGCGCCACATATTCGTCGGCATATCTGACACCCTTGCCCTTGTAGGGTTCAGGCGGACGATACGCGCGAATCTCAGCGGCAACCTGACCGACCCGCTGCTTGTCGCTGCCACTGACCACGATCTCAGTCGGGGATGGGGTAGCGATGGTGATTCCCTCAGGAACCGGATAGTCGATCGGGTGGGAGAAACCAAGGTTCAGATTCAGTGACTTACCACCGGCTTGGGCACGATAACCGACGCCAACCAGCTGTAATTTTTTCTCAAAACCCTGACTGACACCGTGAACCATGTTGTTGACCAGTGCACGGAAGGTGCCGGCCATGGCCCAGGCTGCTTTGCTCTCACTCTTGGGAGCGATCTTCAGCTGACTGTCCTCTTCATTGACAGCCACGTCAGGGTGCAGGTTGAGCGCCATTTCACCTTTCGGACCTTTGATGGAGATCGACTGATCTGCCATCTTTACGCTAGTGCCTGAAGGCAATGCGATAGGGCTTTTTGCTACTCGAGACATTGCTCATCCCTCCTTAGGCGACGTAGGCGATGACTTCACCGCCCTGGCCGAGTTCACGCGCCGCACGGTCTGTCATCACACCTTTGGATGTGGAGATGATCGCAACGCCGAGGCCGGCACGTACCTTAGGCAGTTCATCTCTGCCTTTATAGACACGCAGTCCTGGACGGCTTACCCGTTTGATGAGATCGATAACGGGACGACCCTGAAAATAGCGAAGCTCCAGAACCAGGGTAGGTTTGGCGCCATTCTCATTTACGGAAACTTCTTGGATGTAGCCTTCGTTTTTCAGAAGGGTGGCAATGGCTACCTTCTGTTTGGAAGAAGGCAGTTCGACAGACGTTTTCTTCGCTGCCTGGCCATTGCGGATGCGTGTGAGCATATCCGCGATGGGATCTGACATACTCATAATGAGCTCCTAAGGTCAGTCCGCCTTTTTGGCGCGATACCTATTGATTGAACAACCGAATGCACGGGGCACTCGGGTAAGGGCGCAGGATTATACTGTTACCAGCTCGCTTTAACAAGTCCTGGCACATCACCTCTCATTGCTGCTTCACGCAGTTTGTTTCTGCACAAGCCAAATTTACGGTAGACGCCGTGAGGACGACCGGTCACCTGACAGCGGTTCTGCCGGCGTGACGGGCTCGCATCCCGGGGCAACTTCTGCAATTTTGCTACCGCCTGCTCGATCTCTTCAAAGCTGCTGTTCGGATTTTTGATCACAGCTTTCAGGGCAGCGCGCTTCGCCGCAAACCTGGAGACAGTCCGTGCACGCTTGGTTTCCCGAGCGATCATGCTTTTCTTTGCCATATTAAACTCAGTTCTTAAAAGGAAACTTGAAGGCTTCCAAGAGCGCACGACCCTCTTCATCGGTACGCGCTGTGGTGGTGATGGTGATATCCAAACCACGCAGTGCGTCGATTTTGTCGTAATCGATCTCAGGAAACATAATCTGTTCTTTAACACCCATAGAGTAGTTGCCGCGGCCATCGAAAGATTTGTTGCTCAAACCACGGAAATCACGAATACGGGGTATTGCGATATTGATCAGACGATCAAGGAACTCATACATACGCTCTCTACGCAGAGTCACTTTACAACCGATCGGCCATCCTTCACGGACTTTAAAACCGGCGATCGATTTTCTCGCATGGGTAATGACTGCCTTTTGACCGGCAATCTTCTCCATGTCGCCAACCGCATGCTCCAGCACCTTCTTATCGCCGATTGCCTCACCGACACCCATGTTGAGGGTAATCTTGGTGATTTTCGGCACTTCCATGATGCTGTCGAACTGAAACTTGTCCATCAGATCCTTGATAACAGTTTCACTGTAATATTGCTGTAACCTAGCCATCTCTCATCATGCCTCAAATATCGACGACTTCTTGGTTGGATTTGAACACCCGAACCTTTTTGCCGTCTTCGAGAATTTTGAAACCAACACGGTCAGCCTTATCGGTTGCCGGGTTATACAAAGCCACATTGGAGATGTGCAGAGGCATCTCCTTGTCCAGGATACCGCCAGGCTCACCCCGGTTCGGATTTGGCTTGGTGTGTTTTTTAGCCATGTTGACGTTTTCGACCACCAGACGGTCGTCATCCATCATCTTGACAACAGTACCACGCTTACCCTTGTCTTTGCCGCTTATGACGATTACCTCGTCACCTTTTCTGATTTTGCTTGCCATTAGTGCTGCCTCACAAAACTTCAGGTGCAAGCGAGATTATTTTCATAAACCGCTCACTCCTTAATTCACGGGTAACAGGACCGAAGATACGTGTGCCAATGGGCTGCAGGGAGCTGTTCAGCAGAACCGCCGCATTGGAATCAAAACGAATCACCGAGCCATCAGGCCGACGAACACCTTTCTTAGTACGTACAACAACGGCGTTGTAGACGTCGCCCTTCTTTACTTTACCCCTGGGGATCGCATCTTTGACACTGACTTTCACAATGTCGCCAACACCGGCATAGCGACGGTGCGAACCACCGAGCACCTTTATGCACTGAACCCGCTTTGCACCGCTGTTATCAGCAACGCTTAGGTTAGTCTGCATCTGAATCATGGTATTGCCCTAATTCCAAATAGTTACGATTGGTACAAACTGATCGATCAGCTTGCACGCTCCAGTACCTTCACCAGACGCCAGGTCTTGCTCTTCGACAGAGGACGGCACTGCTCTACCATTACGGTATCACCGGAGTGACACTCGTTCGCTTCGTCATGTGCGTGCACTTTGGTGGAACGCTTCATGAACTTCCCGTATACGGGGTGCTTTACGCGTCGCTCGACGGTAACGGTGATAGTTTTATCCATCGCATCACTGACCACCTGGCCAATCAGCGTACGGTTTGATGCCTGTTGCTCACTCATGATGCGTCACCTGACTTCTGTTCATTCATCACAGTCTTGATCCGCGCGATGTCTTTACGTACTTCATTCATACGGGAGGGACGTGCAAGCTGCCCGGTACCCTGTTGCATGCGCAGGTTAAACTGCTCTTTCAAGAGTTCATCCAGAGTAGTGGTCAACTCTTGCTGTGACTTTTCTCTAATCTCAGATGCTTTCATTACATTACCGTCCGTTTCACGAAAGTAGTCGCGACAGGCAGTTTGGCAGATGCCAGTGCGAACGCTTCACGCGCCAGCTCTTCGGAAATGCCTTCGATTTCGTAGAGCATGCGTCCAGGCTGAATCTGAGCAACCCAGTACTCCACGTTACCCTTACCTTTACCCTGACGCACTTCGAGAGGCTTCTTGGTAATCGGCTTATCGGGGAACACACGAATCCAGATCTTACCGCCACGTTTTACATGACGGGTGATCGCACGACGTGCTGCTTCGATCTGGCGTGCAGTAATACGGCCCCGGCCAGTCGACTTCAGACCATACTCACCAAAGGAGACCGAGCTGCCGGCAAACGCCAGGCCACGATTGCGTCCTTTGTGCTGTTTGCGAAATTTTGTCCGTTTTGGTTGTAGCATGACTTAAGACCTCTTGCTCGGTGCGGCAGCGGGCTTGGTCTCAACCTCAACTTCCTCGCGATCACCGAAAACTTCACCTTTGAAGACCCATACCTTGACACCGATGATGCCGTAAGTGGTATTGGCTTCAGCAAAACCATAATCAATGTCAGCACGCAGGGTATGCAGCGGTACACGACCTTCGCGATACCATTCTGAACGGGCGATTTCAGCACCATTCAAACGACCGCTGATGTGGACCTTGATACCCTCAGCGCCCAGGCGCATGGCGTTCTGTACAGCACGCTTCATGGCCCGACGGAACATGACACGACGCTCGAGCTGCTGAGCGATACTCTCACCAACCAGCTGCGCATCAAGTTCAGGCTTACGGATTTCCTCGATACTCATGTGTACCGGAATACCCATCATCGCAGAGACTTCGGATCTCAATGCATCGATATCCTCGCCTTTCTTACCGATCACCAGGCCTGGACGGGCAGTGTGAACAGTGATGTGGGCATTGTTAGCCGGACGATCGATCTGAATGCGACTGACAGAGGCTTGCGACAGTCTCTTTTTCAGGTAGTCACGCACTTCAAGATCATTATTGAGCAGTGTTGCGTACTCTTTCGAGTCTGCATACCACTTGGACGTCCAGTCTTTGACAATGCCAAGACGTATCCCGGTTGGATGTACTTTCTGACCCATTTCGGCCTCTCTTGCCTATTACTTTTCTGCGACAGTCACATTGATGTGACTGGTCCGCTTGAGAATTCTGGATGCCCGACCTTTGGCGCGAGCACGAATACGCTTCATGGTTGGCCCTTCGTCAACACTGACTGCGGCAACTTTCAGCTCGTCGATATCCGCACCGTCATTATGCTCGGCATTGGCGATCGCAGATTCGAGAACCTTCTTCACCAGCACCGCACCTTTTTTCTTGCTGAAAGACAGAATATCCAGCGCCTGCTCAACCGGCAGTCCGCGGATCTGATCAGCAACCAGACGACCTTTCTGAGCCGAAAGACGAGCGTGGCGTAACTTTGCTGTTGTCTGCATCGTTATTACCTCTACTTCGACTTCTTATCAGCGGCATGGCCGCGATAGGTACGGGTCAACGCAAACTCACCCAGTTTGTGTCCGACCATGTTTTCCGAGACCAGAACAGGCACATGAACCTTACCGTTGTGCACAGCGATGGTTAAACCCACCATTTCCGGAATCACGACAGATCGGCGTGACCAGGTTTTGATAGGACGCTTGTTGTTCTGGGCTACCGCTTCGTCCACCTTCTTTACCAGATGGTGGTCAATGAATGGGCCTTTTCTGACTGAACGTGGCACGACTCTAACCCCTAATTATCTATTTACGGTTTCTGCGACGAACGATCATCTTGTTCGTACGCTTGTTGGTGCGGGTCTTATAGCCCTTGGTTGGCGTACCCCATGGCGATACAGGATGACGTCCACCAGAGGTACGTCCTTCACCACCACCGTGAGGATGATCAACCGGGTTCATGGCGACACCACGGACGGTCGGGCGTACACCCTTCCAGCGTTTGGCACCAGCTTTACCCAGTGAGCGCAGGTTGTGCTCGGAATTGGAGACTTCGCCAATTACTGCGCGACAGTCTGCAGGCACTTTACGCATCTCGCCAGAGCGCAGACGCAGGGTGGCATATTCACCTTCACGGGCTACCAGCTGTACAGCAGCACCTGCGGAGCGGGCCATCTGAGCACCTTTGCCCGGCTTCATTTCGATACAGTGAACCACTGAACCCAATGGCATGTTGCGCAGTGGCAGACAGTTACCGGTCTTGATCGCTGCAGCACTACCTGATTCAACTGTATCGCCAACATGCAGATTGTTCGGTGCGATAATGTAGCTGCGCTCACCATCCGCATAGCGGATCAAGGCAATTCTTGCAGTGCGGTTCGGATCGTATTCCAGACGCTCGACGACCGCCGGGATATTCTCCTTGTTGCGCTTGAAGTCGATAATACGATAGCGCTGTTTGTGACCACCGCCACGATGACGAGTGGTTATACGACCGTTGTTGTTACGACCACCACTTTTGCTCTTCTTTGCCAGCAGCGGACCATAAGGTGCACCTTTGTGCAGCTCCGCATCGACAACCTTGACCACAAATCGGCGGCCTGCAGAGGTCGGTTTAGTTTTAACGACTGCCATTATCCCAATCCTGTATTACTTGCTCACGCACCGGCAGCGAAATCGATTTCGCTTCCAGCCTTGAGACGTACATATGCTTTTTTCCAGTCGGAACGTTTACCATTGATGGCGCCAAAACGCTTTTGCTTGCCTTTGACGTTAACCACCTGGACACGCTCGACCTCAACCTCGAACAGCTTCTCGACCGCTTTCGCAATCTCACGCTTGGTCGCATCTTTGGTGACGCGAAAGGTGTATTGATCGTTCCGGTCTGCAACGATACTGCTCTTTTCCGAGACCAGAGGACTCAGAAGGACCTTCATGAGACGTTCGTTGTTCATGCCAGACGCTCCTCAAGTTTTTTGACCGCATTTTCGGTGACCAGAACGTGCTCGTAAGCAACCAGGCTCACCGGATCGATCTCCTCTACATCACGCACATCCACACCATACAGGTTGCGGGAGGCCAGATAGAGGTTTTCATCAGGGTTTTCTGATACCACCAGGACGTCTTTCAGTTCCATGTCCTTCAGTTTGCCAACCAACTCTTTGGTCTTTGGTTGAGAGATGCTGATCTCATCGACCACCACCAGTCTCTCCTGTCGGTTCAGTTCCGACAGTATTGAGCGGATCGCACCACGGTACATCTTGCGGTTGATCTTCTGCTCATAGCTGCGCGGGGTAGCAGCAAAATTAACACCACCACTACGCCAGATCGGGCTGCGGCTGGTACCGGCACGTGCGCGACCAGTGCCCTTCTGACGGAAAGGCTTGGCGCCACCGCCCTGGACTGCAGCGCGATTCTTTTGCGCTTTGGTACCGGAACGTGCAGCAGACATATAGGCAGTAACCACCTGATGTATCAGCGACTGCTTGTACTCTGCGCCGAACACGTCATCAGACACTTGGATTGTCTGAGCGCCAGCGGCTGTCTTTACGTTGAGATCCATTACTGTCACCCTTTATTCTTCATCTTCACAGCAGGTGTGACGATCACGTCTCCACCTCTGGAACCAGGCACTGAACCTTTCACCAGGATCAGGTTGCGCTCTGCATCGACGCGCACAACCTCGAGGTTCTGCTGGCAGCGTTGAGCGGCACCCATGTGACCGGCCATCTTCTTACCTTTGAATACACGACCTGGTGTCTGACACTGTCCGATCGAACCCGGGGCGCGATGAGACAGGGAGTTACCATGTGTCGCGTCCTGGGTGCGAAAGTTATGACGCTTTACGCCACCCTGAAAGCCCTTACCCTGTGACTGACCGCGAACATCCACGATCTGCCCGGCTTCGAACAGGTCAGCTTTGATCTCGCTACCCACTTCGATGCCTTCGACATCAGTGGTCTCTGCGCGAAACTCCACCATTTTGCGACCTGCCTCGACACCCGCTTTCGCATAGTGTCCGGCAGCCGGTTTACTGACCCGTGACGCCTTACGAGCACCGGTAGTAACCTGAATCGCCAGATACCCATCGGTATCGTCGTTCTTCAGCTGAGTCACACGGTTGGGTTCAACCTCAATTACCGTTACAGGCACGGATTCACCCTGTTCGGTAAACACTCGGGTCATTCCTGCCTTGCGGCCGACTACTCCAATCGCCATCGTTCTTAACCTCAGTTCAGTTTGATCTGCACGTCTACGCCGGCAGCCAAATCGAGCTTCATCAGCGCATCCACAGTCTTGTCAGTCGGCTCAACGATATCGAGCAGACGTTTGTGGGTGCGGATTTCATACTGATCACGCGCGTCTTTGTTGACGTGCGGTGAAATCAGGATGGTGTATCGCTCATTTTTAGTCGGCAGTGGAATCGGGCCACGGATGTGTGCACCGGTCCGCTTAGCGGTTTCCACAATCTCACGGGCAGATTGATCAATCAGTCGATGATCAAATGCTTTGAGACGAATTCGTATTCTCTGGTTAGCCATTATCACTTACTCGATAATTTTGGATACCACGCCGGCACCCACGGTCCGACCGCCTTCACGGATCGCAAAACGCAGACCCTCTTCCATCGCGATCGGCGCAATCAACTTCACAGTCATCTTCACGTTGTCACCCGGCATGACCATCTCCACG
>JAKSBX010000147.1 GCA_022360905.1 Chromatiales bacterium | reverse complement strand
TAAATCCGTGACTTCAGGGTGCTCTTCAAGATAGCAGTAGAGCTTATCGGCTTCGGTGGTCGCCATGCGCAGATTTTTATCGCCGACGAATTGGGCCCAGCGAAAACAGAAACTGCAGTAACTATGGCAGGTTTGCCCCTGGCTGGGGAAAAACAGCACGGTTTCACGATACTTGTGCTGTAGCCCCAGGATCGGTTCACCTTCCGAATCGCAGGGCACATTATGCTCGAGCTGACCGGCCGGGTGAGGATTCAACTCCTGACGAATCTCATTCGCCACAAGCTTAAGCGCCTGTTTATCCATGTCAGAACGCATCGCCATAGCCATGCGATTGTAATGAACATCCGAAAGCATACCTTTTTGCGGAAAGGTCAGCTGAAAGATCGGATCATTCGGTACTTGCTGCCAATCGATGAGCTCTTCAATCACATAAGCATTGACCCGAAACGGCAATACCGCCGAGACCACCTTCATTTCGAAGCGCAACGACTCAGGCAGCGACTGTAACTCTTTAATCTTGTCCAGATCTCTGGCGGTATAAACCCGGAATTGTTGCTTGGGGACTTCGTCAAAATCGACGGTGTGAAGAGGTATTCGAGTCAATGGTGACTGTTGCGGCATATTCAGCTCCAGATCTGTCGCTTGTTTAACCTGGGTCTCGCTAGAGATTGTCTTGGTCGTATCAAGCCCCATGCTGAAGTGGCCAACGCCTCTCAGCTTCATCTATCGGGGGCGGAAACATTTTTGCTTATAGACTAACTTAAACTTTTAAAGCCGAAGATCAGCAGAAGGAACCCGCCGGTGGAAGTAAAACCATCACTCCACACCAGAATAGATCCGCAACTCCGAACAGTAATCAAACATCATGACGGCAGCATCTACTTCATGGCCTCAACTCATCCACCCAACCCGAGCTCTCCGATAACCTGGCACTGCGTGATTCCAGTCATCACACAGCCCGCCGCAGAGAACAGGTTTAGCAGCCCTCGATAATCCACCGTTGTGAACCTTGGGGGCCGGATACCCTAACAAACTATCAACAGCGGAGCAAAACTAGGGAAGGAGGAAAATTCGACAAAGTCATCAATTTCACAGAATTTTGTCGATTTTTGCCTGATTTTAAAGCATATAGCCACAATATAAGCATGGATAGATATATCTAATATTTGATAAATCAAGCATTAAAAACTATAAAATAAGACTTAAGCACCCTAACTGAGCAATAGTCAGTCTGTTTACTAAAGGCCAACTCATTACTCAAAAACCACCGTTATTGTGCAAAGCACTATAAATTTTTATTGCCACAAGCCATAATTAAACTTATGAGCCCATAAGTATTAACCCGGTACCTTTATAGGGCCATGTTCAGGTGCCGGTGATAGAAAAATGCGAGCCACTAGACCATCCACTAAGGCGAATCTATGAATCTACACGAATACCAAGCCAAATCACTGTTTGCCAGTTATGGCATTCCCGTACCCCAGGGACAGGCCGTCTCCAGCCCGAGCGAAGCCCGAGCCGCCGCCCAGGAACTCGGCGGCAACCTGTGGGTTATCAAAGCCCAGGCCCATACCGGCGGGCGCGGCAAGGCCGGCGGCGTAAAACTGGCCCGCAATCTGGATGAAGTCGAGCAGATGGCGGGAGAGATCCTCGGCATGACACTGGTTACAAACCAGACCGGCCCGCAGGGTCTGCCAGTCAACTCGGTTCTTGTGGAGCAGGGCAGCGATATCGACAAAGAACTCTATCTTGGCGCCCTGCTCGATCGCTCACGCTCGCGTATCGCCTTCATGGCCTCTGAAGCGGGTGGTATGAATATCGAAGAGGTGGCCGCCGCCACCCCGGAGAAGATTCTCACCACCGTAATCAACCCCTCCACAGGCATGCTGCCCTACCAGTGCCGCAAACTGGCCTTCGGCCTGGGCCTTGTTGGAGACCAGATCAAGCAATTCTCCAAGATCATGATGGCGCTCTACCGCCTCTATACCGAGAAGGACATCAGCCTGATCGAGATCAACCCGCTGATCATCACCGCCGACGGTAACCTCATGGCACTGGACGCGAAGATCAACCTGGACAGTAATGCGCTCTATCGACACCAGGAGCTGGTGGCACTGCGGGATCTCTCACAGGAGGACGAAAAAGAGGCCGCGGCGGCCCAGCACGACCTCAACTACATCACCCTGGATGGCACCATCGGCTGCATGGTCAATGGCGCGGGTCTGGCCATGGCGACCATGGACATGGTCAAACTGCATGGCGGCGAACCCGCCAATTTTCTGGATGTGGGAGGCGGTACCACAGCAGAGCGGGTCACCGAGGCCTTTAAGCTGATCCTCTCCGATGAAAAGGTGAAAACCGTATTAGTGAATATTTTCGGTGGCATCGTCCGCTGCGACCTGATTGCGGAAGGGATTATCACGGCCGCACGCAGCATCGGTGTTGAGGTTCCTGTGGTGGTCAGACTGGAAGGCACCAACGCCAGCCAGGGTCTGGAAATGCTCGCCTCGAGCGGACTCGACTTCATCACCGCCAATGACTTCACCGAGGCCGCCAAGCAGGCCGTCGCGGCGGCCGCCTGAAACATTCCAGACAGGATCAGATTAAGATGAGCATTCTCGTAGACAACAACACCAAAGTCATCTGCCAGGGTTTTACCGGCAAGCAGGGTACTTTTCACTCAGAACAGGCAATCGCCTACGGCACCAATCTGGTTGGAGGCGTAACCCCAGGTAAGGGGGGGCAGAGCCACTTGGATCGTCCGGTTTTCGATACCGTCCACGATGCCGTTGCCGAAACCGGCGCTGATGCCAGCATGATCTATGTGCCACCACCATTTGCCGCCGATGCCATCATCGAAGCGGCCGACGCCGGCATCAAAGTCATCGCCTGTATCACCGAAGGCATTCCGATTCTC
This sequence comes from Chromatiales bacterium, assembly GCA_022360905.1. Classification (GTDB taxonomy): domain Bacteria; phylum Pseudomonadota; class Gammaproteobacteria; order Chromatiales; family Chromatiaceae; genus Thiodiazotropha. The sequence goes on along the minus strand of JAKSBX010000147.1, from coordinate 36,849 downwards.
GATATGCTTAAGGTCAAAGAGGCACTCAAGAGCTATCCCGCCCGGCTGATTGGCCCCAACTGCCCAGGTATCATCACCCCGGGCGCCTGTAAAATCGGCATCATGCCGGGCGTGATTCATCAGCCCGGCAGAGTCGGTGTCATGTCCCGCTCCGGCACCCTGACCTACGAGGCGGTCCACCAGACCACTCAGGCAGGACTTGGGCAGAGTACCTGTGTGGGTCTTGGTGGCGATCCGATCAATGGCACCAGTTTCATCGACTGCCTGAAGCTGTTCGAAGAGGATGCGCAGACCGAGGGCATCATCATGGTTGGTGAGATCGGCGGTTCTGCGGAAGAGGAGGCTGCAGACTATATTAAACAGCATGTCAGCAAACCCGTTGTCGCCTATATTGCCGGTGTTACCGCCCCCCCGGGAAAACGCATGGGGCATGCGGGCGCCATCATCAGTGGCGGCAAAGGCACGGCAGAAGCTAAATTCCAGGCCCTGGAGTCTGCCGGTGCCCAGGTTGTTCGCTCTCCGGCGGAGATGGGAAAACGAATGGCACAACTTCTTGACTGATGAGACTCAGGGCCTGTAAATAGGCCCTGACACGCCACGGGAGAGCCCATTGAGCAAGCCAATCGACAGTCCTTATTTGGTGCCACTGGATGGTGGTTTGAAAATCAAAGAGCTGACGACCCAGCCACCGGATGACGTACCAGGTAAAAAGCGTTGCAAAAAAAACCTCGCCGAAGAGATCGATTTTCTGGATGAGCTACAGCGACGACTCTATGCGGAGGACCGCCGGGCTCTTTTGATTATTTTTCAGGCCATGGATGCGGCCGGTAAGGACAGTACAATCCGCGCGGTGATGACCGGCATCGATCCCAGTGGTTGTCAGGTATTCTCATTCAAACAACCCTCGAAACTCGAACTGGACCACGATTTTCTCTGGCGCACCACTCGCGCACTGCCGGAACGGGGACGCATCGGCATTTTCAACCGAAGCTATTATGAAGAGACCCTGGTGGTTCGGGTCCACCCCGAATACCTGGAATCCCAGCGCATCAACGTTCCAGCCGATCTGAACGATCTGTGGCAGCAACGCTTCGCCTCGATCCGCCAATTCGAACAACACCTGGCACTCAATGGTACGGTAATCCTCAAGTTTTGGCTCAATGTCAGCAAGGAAGAGCAGCGGATGCGTTTTCTTTCGCGCCTTAACGAAGCCCATAAACATTGGAAGTTTTCCATCAAGGATGTTGAAGAGAGAGGCTATTGGGACGACTACATGCAGGCCTATCATGAGACCCTGGCCGCCACCTCCAAACCCTGGGCACCCTGGTATGCCATACCGGCGGACAACAAACCCTATATGCGTTGGCAGGTAGCAAAAATCATCCGTAAAACATTGCAATCCATGGCCCCTCAATATCCTCAGGTTGATAAGGACGAGTTAAAGCAGTTCAACCAGATGCGTCACCTGCTTGAGCACGAGGACTCATCAAACTGAAGAATCTGCCTGGGGGTTTGTGCACACGAATCCAATCAGCTCAGGACTGGAATTGGACACATCGGCTATGGCGGATATCGATTTGTAGAGTCATAATAGGTTTTAACAATCATATTTTCCACGCCACATAACAACAGAGCTGATCAATGGCGCTGACATAACCATGTACCGAAGGATACTCATTTTGGTCGTCATCGGCCTGGCCCTCTCACTGCCCGCCGCTGCCGACCACCACAAAGAGTCAAGAAGTAACCGACAAAAGGCCGTAACGGTATGCAATGACTACCGGGTCAAAAACCGCTTACCCTGTTTTGTCTCACGCAACAGATGCCCACTGGGATTCGAGGTCCTCGAGCGTTTCAACCAGGCCCCGGGTACTGAGTATTTGGCCTGTCGCGACTTACGCCATGAGCGGCCGGCCACCATGCAACAGAAGCGTGGGGTCACTGACAAACGGCAGCGACTGTTACAGCAGTTTGATCAGCTGGTTGAGCGTGCCGTTGACTCTCAGGTCGGGGCTACCATCAGCCTACCGGAATCCACCCTAAACAAACTCTCCACCTTTTTCTCTCAGATCAGCCTGGAAAAGATCACCATCCATCGCAGTCAGGCCATCAGTAAAGGCTGCTTCAACGATTGCCAGAAAATCTACTGTTCAGCTGAAGAACCGATCAATGCCTGGATCCAGCCGGATGCCAAACAGATCTCTACCAATCTGCTGATTCAGGTGGCTCATGCGGAACGCTGTGAGATCCAGGGAGGCAGAGAGCGATATATCACCAACTGGCTGCGCGACCTACCGGCCTCACTGCTCGATAAACTGCAGCAGGGGAGCGGCTTCGATGCTTCCAAAATCCGCTATGCAAAGTACATCGAAGCGCATGCCAGGAATCGGGCGAAAAGCGTTTGCCGCCGGATGCTCTGTAGCGATTAGGCGCGGTTGCCTTGAACCTGCTCGAAAGCAGAACCTACCGGTGCCCCTACTGCGGGGAGGAGAATGAGGCTTTGATCGACCGCAGCCTGACGGAGCAGTGCTACATCGAGGACTGTACTGTCTGTTGTCGACCCATCACACTGCAGATCTCCTGTGATCCACAGATCAGACTCGATGCAAAACGGGATGACGAGTAAACAGGCCCGGCCTACCAACAGTTGCCGACTCCCAGAGCAGCCCTCTGCTCCAGCTAGAGGGCTGATTCAAAAAGCGACGATTATCGTCCGTAGATAGCTTTCAGCGCCTCACTCAGAGCCGCCCAGGATTTTTGGTCCGCCTGCTGGTCATAAGCCAGTGGCAGCTCAAACTGTTTACCGAACTTATCCGCATCAGGGTTGGTAAAGGAGTGTTTGGCACCCGGATAGTTGGTAAAGCTGTGTTTCACATTGGCATGGGCCATTTCCGCCATGAAGGCATCGATATGTTCCTGCTTTACAAAGGGGTCATCCGCCCCGTTGAAAACCAGCACCTCAGCTTTAACAACACCCTTCTCGGCCGGTTGGATCGCCGGCAAACTGCCATGAAAACTCCCTACCAGATCGAGATCCAGCCCTCGGCGAGCCATCTCCAGGACAATGCCGCCACCGAAGCAGTAGCCGATCGCTGAGATATCTTCAGAGGCGACACTTTTATGGCTTTGCAACAGGGACATAGCCGCCTTGAATCTTTCGGTGGCCACAGACATATTCTTTTTCACTTCACCGGCAAATTTACCCGCATCCTTTGGGTGACTGGCCAGTTTACCCTCGCCATACATATCCACCGCCAGTGCGGTATAACCCATGCCGGCCAGCTGTTTCGCCCGGTTTCGAGCATACTCGTTGTGTCCCCACCACTCATGGACCACCAGAATACCCGGACGTTTCTCCATAACGGCATCGTCGTAGGCCAGATAGCCTTTCATCAGGGTGCCGCCATAGCGATACTCCACCGGCTCACCCACCACGGCGGCACAAGCAGCCAGTGAAAAAGCGTATAGAAAGATTCCGATTAGGCTTAGTTTCATCACTCCATCCTCTTTAATTTATTCACTTTGCAGGTGATATCTGAATAAGCTCGGAACAACCGGTCAGTCGTGAAAAACAGATCGATCCATAACCCAGACAGAGGTGTTTTATTGTTTACGGCCTGTTATTGGCCACAGTCAGTCGTCGCCAGGGTGGCACTGGCCGCTACAAAACCGGTACCATCCGCGACATGAGACTGCTATTACTCCTACTCACGCTATTCAGTTATAACGCCTACGGGAATGAAATCAACCTGACGGACTCTGAGGGCAACGACATTCCCATCCAGGTTACGCCTGCCGATGGGGAGCTGCTGATGATCTGGCTGGTCGATCACGATGAACATCGCCCACTGTTTGAGAGTTTGCTAACCAATATTGCCAAGGCCGGTATCGAGGTATGGCGAGTCGATCTGCTGGAAGCCTATTTCCTACCCCGATCCAGTGAACAGATCCGCACCATGAGCGGCACAGGCGTGGCGGCAATACTCGATGCCGCCCATCAGCAGAGTAACAAGCGAATCCTACTGGCCGCCTACGATCGGATGCCGCTGCCCCTATTGCGGGGTGTGCGTCAGTGGCAGTCTGAAGCGGACCAATCTCGTTTGAGCGGGGCTGTCCTCTTCTACCCCAACCTGTTCGGCCCGCCGCCGATTGCCGGTGAGGCGCCGACAGTCGATCCGATTCTGTATGCCACCAACACACCCCTGATGATCTATCAACCGGCACTGGGCAGCCATCGCTTGCGGATGAACGAGGTGTTGTCGGCTCTCTGGCAAGCCGGCTCTCCCAGCTATCTCTATCTGGTACCGGAGGTAAGAGACTGGTTCATTATGGATGACGAGGAACACAAACCGAGCCAGAACGATATCGAGGCCACACAGCGTATCCCTCAACAGATCAAGCAGTTCGCCACACTCATGGAGTATCACCCGAAACCTGCAGGCCCACTGCCGCTACACGCCGCTGAACCAGAGACCAGGGTTATCCGTTCGCTGGTACAACTCGATAAACCGGCAACCGCACCCAGCTTCAATCTGGCGGACATTCAGGGAAACCGACTCGATAGCAGCCTACTGCAAGGCCAGGTGGGATTGATCAATTTCTGGGCAACCTGGTGTCCCCCCTGCGTTGAGGAGATTCCCTCGCTGAATCGACTGCAACAGATCTTCAAAGATCGGGAGATACACATCATCTCCATCGATTTTCGCGAAACCCCGGAGGAGATGGCCGATTTTTTGCAGCGCATCCCGGTCGATTTTCCGGTGCTGATGGATCAGGACGGACAGACCTCGTTGAACTGGCAGGTTTTCAGCTTCCCCAGCTCATTCATCATCGATCGGGCAGGCCGCATACGCTACTCGGCCAATCGGGCCATCAATTGGGACAGCCAAGAGGTGATCGACACGCTGAACCAACTGCTCGCTGAATCACCCTAACCGGATCGGGCCCGCTTTACCCTCCGGCCAAAAAGTCCTGGCCACCGGCACTGATCTCTACAATGTTCAGAAGCGTGATCAAAATCATATAAGTTGATCAGCTTTTTATTATAAACTTAACTACCCTCCCTCCCCAGATACTCAAATGAGCAGTAGACCCATGGCAACGAGCACGACCAAGAAAAAGGCGACAACCCCGAAAGCCAAATCCGCCGCCAGCAGCAAAAAAAAGAGCACGGCTAAAAAAACCGCCGCTACCCAGCAGAGTAAGGCTGCGAATCAGGAAAAGAGCACCAAATCGGCCACCGACAACCGTGTTCTGCCGGGCTTGATGCAGGGTCTGCAGTCGGTTTTCGACAAGATCCACAAAGACAATCAGATTCGCGAAGATCACCATGAGAAGATCATCGAGGAGTTCAGTGATCGCCTGACCACCGCATTCCAGCAGACCCATGCGGAAGCTGAGGAGCGTGAGAAGCTGCTGCAGGAGCGACTCGAAGCGATCGAAAAGGAGCAGACCTACAAGATCCAAAGGATCAAGCTCTTCTCTCTGCCAGGTACGGTGATTGCTATCGCCGCGCTGATCTATCTGTTCTACGTGGTCCATGTGATGGAGAGCTCGATGACCAGCATGTCAGCGGATATGCATCGGATTCAGGGGCATATCGCCTCCATCGGCCAAGACACCGCCAGCATGTCGAGTGGTGTGAATGACATGAACAAGAACATCACCGAGCTGAACGGCAACATGTCGTCTATGACCAGTCAGGTCAAAGGCATGAACAACAACATGGGACATCTGAACCGCAATGTTGGTGTGATGACACACGACGTGGGTAACATGTCACATACCGTCAGCCCCGTGATGAACGGAATGCGGAATTTCATGCCTTTTTAGCGGTCGCTCTAGGGCTGGCCTGTTAACACGAACCCAACTGGCCCTAAAACAGTAAATACGATCAGGAGATCTGGCTGATGAAGGAACATCGACTCGCTGTAATCTGGGAACCAAGCCAGGAAGAGACAGAAGCAATCCGCCATGGACTGACTCAATTCGGTATCGATGCCATCGGCGGCATACCACCAAAGACACTGGCTGTAGTGATGAAATCAAACCAAGGCAGGATGATCGGGGGTGCTACCGGGCAGGCCATATTAAGCCACTTCTACCTGCAACAGCTCTGGATCGATGCAACGTCGCGCGGCCAGGGGTATGGCAGTCGGATCCTGCAAAATGTCGAACAGGCGGCCGGTGAATTCGGCTGTGAAAGCGTCACCCTGGACACCATGAATCCCAAATCCATGCCCTTCTATGAACGGCATGGATACAAGGCCATCGGTGAAATCGGTGAATTCATACCCGGGTTTAACCGGGTCTTCTATAAAAAGCGGTTAACAATCCGCTGAAGCGGCAAGCTAGTCATCACCAAAACTGGTACCCACCCTTTTGGCACTGATCACCCAGGAGTGATCCGCGGGCACCAGTTTTTTATACCCCGCCACATCGACCAGGGGTACGGGAACGGCCTGGTCACCTCTGGATGCAACCATCACTCCAAACCGCTCTTCGGCGATCAGATCGACACAGGCGGTCCCCAGCCGGGTCGCCAGCAACCGGTCCGCGGCAGAGGGTGTCCCCCCTCGCTGCAGATAGCCGAGAATGGTCACGCGTGATTCCAGACCGGTCAGTTCTTCCAGCTGGCGGGAGAGGGTTACAGTATGGTTGGCATATTGAGATTCCAATTCATTCAACTCAGTCTTCAGCTGTTTACGCAGCTTCTTGTCTGTGGCCTTCTGTTTTCTATCCCTCAGCTCCTGGACCTCTTCAGCCACACCCTTAGGCAGGGCACCCTCTGCTACAGCGACAATACTGAACGGCTTACCACCGGCGGCACGGCCCCTGATCGCCTCTGCAACCGATTCGATGTCATAGGGTATTTCCGGTAGCAGAATGACGTCTGCTCCACCGGCCACGCCTGAGCCCAGCGCCAGCCAACCGGCCCGATGACCCATGATCTCCACCACGATGATTCGGTGGTGGCTGTGCGCGGTACTGTGCAGACGATCGATGGCATCGGTGGCGATGCCAAGCGCGGTATCAAAACCGAAGGTGGTATCGGTGTGGGCTACATCGTTATCGATCGTCTTAGGCAGGGTGATGACATTCAGGCCCTTTTCCAGCAACTGCAGGGCATTCTTCTGGGTGCCGCCGCCACCGATGCAGACCAGGGCATCCAGATGGTGAGCCTGATAGTTTTCAACGATCACATCAGTCATATCCTGGCGCTTGCCGTTGAAATACATCCGGTGGGGCTTTTCCCGGCTGGTACCGAGGATGGTGCCGCCCCGGGTCAGGATACCCGATAGCCCTCCCCGGTCCAGCTGCATGGTGCGATTTTCCACCAAGCCGCGGAAACCGTCCCGGATACCGATAACCTCCATATCGTAGGCACCCTGTGCCGCCTTACCCACTCCGCGGATGGCCGCGTTCAAACCCGGACTATCGCCGCCAGAGGTCAGAATACCGATATGTTTGGTCATGAAGGTTCCTGCGATTCGATTGATTTAGCGTAGTGTACATGCTGGGCAGGATCATGAAAGGGTCAAATGAAGGGGAGCTCGTACTAATCCAGCAGGCGTAACGAGCTTGGATGCCGAATCCTCAGGCGTTGTTCACCCTTGCGTTTGTAGAGCCAGCCTCTAGCTTCCACATCACGTCCAACCAACGCTTGTGGATCATCGATCCGGAAGGCATCCCAGTCCTTCCAGGTGATGCGCAGCGCCAGACCACCCTCGAGGTTCACCCACACAGCACTTCGACTCTCTCCTACACGGACAATTCTCCCTCGAAGATGGTGAAATCCGGTTTCATCACCCCTGAGACCACTGGCTAAGGCCGGCGGGTTTTTCCAAATCCCGAGCTGCTCACGCCTGGCCCGGGATTCTGCTGCAAAATAGCACCCGTTGTTGACCAGGTTGGGCGGTACGGCGATCGCCCAGCCCACACCCTGGCGCAACAATTGGGCCGCAATGCTTTGTCTATTGTTATCGGATAGATGCACCAGCTGCCGACCGTATCTGTCCTGCTTCTCAACCCCGGGGCAGAGTGCCAGCCGCCCGCCACTCTCCCTGACGAGTCTCTGCAGCAGGGCTTTCGCTGCCTGAGCACCGGGCTCTCCCGGCTTTCCCCAATGACCCAATTCCGGTGTGTTAATGCCGATCAGACGAAGCTTGTCACCAGATCTCATCAACAGGGTATCGCCATCGATTACCCGAGCAACAGGCTGCAGATCGGCGTTACACGGCTGACACCCTGACGCCTTTAAGGAGACTGGCAGAATCAGCAAGCAGAACAGCAGGACAAACAAAAAGGCCCCGCACTGCGGAGCCTTTTCGTCTGTTTGCACGGCCATTGGCTGTCGCGTCGCAACGACGCAGCAGTTGCCCAATGACTTAGCGGCTGTATTTTTTGCGGAACTTGTCCACTCGACCGGCGGTATCTACCATCTTCTGCTTACCGGTATAGAAAGGATGACAAGAGGAGCATACCTCGATGTGCATCTCTTCCTGGCCCAATGTGGATCGGGTGACAATTTCGTTGCCGCAACTGCATACGACTTTGATTTCCTCGTATCGAGGATGAATGTCCGGTTTCATGACTGACTCACTCGTGAGAAATTAGCAATGATTCTGCCCAAATTGGCAGACAAGGCGCGGAATAATAGGCTAAGACGAGCCGTAAGGCAAGTACCCGCACCCTGAATCCCGTCTAAATCGGTTTGATTTCAGCTCGAGCCGATCGGAAAATCCACGATTTCGCAGCTGCCGGCACCGTTCTGCCTCACACCAGGCTCTGATTTGATGCTGTGCAGATAGCCCAGCATACCCTTGGGACCGACCATATTTTCCCACATCAAACCTGAGATTCGCATGCAGGCACTGAGGGGTGAGCGGTTTCTCCGCTCCTGGTCGATACGCCACTGTAAACGACGCATCTGTAGCTGGCGCTCACTGGGCAGGGTTGCAATGTAGGTATCGATTGTTTTCTGACGCAGTGCTTCGAATTTCACCGGGTCCCTCTCGGCCAATTTGAGCAAATGGTCGAAATCTAGATCAGTGTGGCACATAAGACTTTACTCTGGCGTCTACACTCTTAAAACTATCACACTCCCCGAACAGTGTCTCAGATGATAATTCCCAAAATAGCCTCTGTTGCATCCGGATATAAATCATTAATTTCATAAATATCAATCTGTTAAGAAGATTAATCTAGAAACGCCAACATTTTGACCATTGATCATTCCAGGTTTTTTCCTGAGGTCAGATCGATCGCTTGCACGATTCTATCCAACCGTACCGCCACCACCTCTTCTGAACTGTCACGAACGATCAAAAATTCAGCGTTATCCCGGGTCACCACATCGATCGGCAGAACCCTGGCCCGATGAACGGTACCCGCATCATCCCGCCAGTTGAGATCGAGCCGGGCGCGGGTCATAACCGCATACTGATAGGATTCATGGAGACCACAGGCGATCGGCCGATAGGGGTTGTCACGCATTGACTCTACTCACATAGAAACGGTTGAAATTTGCCGCGATACTCTAAAACTATATATTAGCGCCTGAAGAGGCTCCATGACGCTGCATAACGCAGGCTATCACTTCCCCAGCGACTCAAAAAAACACCCGCTTAACCCGTGGCTGAAGCTGAGATTTTTCGATACCAGCGGGAAACCAATATCTTGCACTCTACACTCGCCATGAACCCAAGGATTCAGGTAGAATTCGAGGGATTTATCAGGATTAGAGCACAGGAACATGCCCAATATACAGAAACAGATCGAGAGCCTGAAGGCAGAAATCACCCGTCTTGAGAAGGAGCAACAGAAGGCTGAACAGGAGGAGCAGGCTCTCAAAGAGGTCAGCACAAAGATCGCTGCAATCCTCAAAGAGAGCGGTATCAGTTTCGAATCCTATATCACTCACCACATAAAAAGGGTTAGCCGAATCGTCGAGAAACTCGAGCTAAAGAGCGGCACCAAGACCGCGGCTCCGGCGAAAAAAACCAGCAAAGCCCGTAGCGCCAAAAAACCCCGTAAAACCAGTAAACCGACCATCACGGTAAAAATACCGGCCGGCCGATACGGCAAACTACCAAACCAACCGGAAATGGTATTTGAGGTTAAAGAGAAGGGTCCTCGCCCTAAAGCTTTGAAGGCTTATGCAGAAGAGGTAGGGCTGGAAACCTTTCTGGATCAGTGCCGCATGAACTAGGGCCTGTTAACAGGCCCTAGGGGCTAATCATTGAAATCAGTGGATGGTTCCGGGTGATAGGTTCTGCCTGTCGGTATCACTCAATGGCATAGGTTGAACCACCCCGTATCCCTGAGCATAATCCACCCCGATATCGATCAGCTGCTCCAAGGTCTGGTCATCCTCCACATATTCGGCAATGGTCTGCAGCCCCATCAGGTGACCGATGTGGTTAATCGATTCGACCATCGCCCGATCCACCGGATCGTTCAGCATATTGCGCACGAAACTGCCGTCGATCTTCAGATAGTCGACCGGCAGATGTTTCAGGTAGGCGAACGAGGACATCCCGGTACCAAAATCGTCCAGCGCAAAACGGAAACCCCTACGTTTTAACAAACTCATAAAGCGAGCTGCCTGATCGAGTCGACTGACCACAGCAGTCTCTGTGATCTCAAAGGAGATCTTCTCTGCCGGTAGGCCGTAGTGACGCAACTGCTCCAGGATGTATTCATGCAATGTGGATTCACCCAAGGATTGTCCTGACAGGTTGATGGCACAAAGACTCAACTCTTCAAGACGCTCTCTGTTCTCCGACAGCCATCGGAAGGCCTCACCGATCACCCACCGGTCGACACTATGCATGATGTTGTAACGCTCAGCCGCCGGTATGAAAGCCCCAGGCATGATCATCGTTCCCTCTTCATCCTGCATCCGCACTAACAGCTCGATATGCTCATCACCGATTGCACTGCTGCTTAACGACATAATCGGCTGCTGTAGCAGCGAGAAGCGACGTTGATCGATGGCACTTTCAATCTTCGTTACCAAGCGCATTTCGCCTTGCTGGCGATTGATCTCTTCATCATAGGGCTGGTAAACATGGATTCGATTACGCCCCATGTCTTTCGCCACATAGCAGGCCGCATCAGCCGCACTGAGTGCATTGTGCGGGCTCTCGGTCTTAGGTCCGATGGCAACAATACCGATGCTCACCCCGGTGGTGAAACTGCGGCCTTCCCATGAGAACCTGAATGCCTTCACCGCACTGCTGATCAGATTGGCCATTTGCGTGGCGTGCGGCAGGCTACTGTTCTCCATCAACAAACCGAACTCATCACCACCTAAACGGGCCAACACATCGTTCTCCCCTATGGTCCGCTGCAGTCGATGAGAGAGTTGACGCAGCATCATGTCTCCCGCCACATGGCCACAGGTATCATTGACCAGCTTGAATTGATCAAGATCCATATACAGCAACACATGCTCTGCATCATGTTCCTGTGAATCGGAAAAGGCCTGCCTTAAGCGTTGATCGAAGGCATGTCTGTTCAGCAGATGAGTGAGTGAATCATGGGTTGCCAGAAATCGCATCTCGCGCATCATGGAGCGACTGGATGTGACATCGCGAAATACGGTTACCGAGCCTTTGAATTGCCGATGCTCCATGATCGGGTAGGTTGAATATTCAACGGGAAACAGGGTCTCATTCTGCCGCTGGAAAGACTCATCCTTAACCCTGACAGGATCACCCTGCTCAACCACCCTGCTGTTGAATGACAGGCCCGACTCATCGAACATCCGCACGCGTTTATGAATCGGTTTGCCGATCAACTCCTGCTGGGTATAGCCAAGCATCTCGGCCCCGGCCTTGTTGATGAAAGTACATTGGTCATTTTCATCCACACCAAAAATACCCTCACCGGTCGATTCCAGCAGCATCGAGAGCTGTTTATTGGCCTCAGAGAGCTGCTTCGACGACTCCTCCAGTGAGCTATGGGCCGCTTGATGGGCCTCACTCCGCTCATGGTTCTCAATGGCGAAGGCAAAGTTGCTGACCATCTCATCGAGCAGATCATGGATGGTTTGGGTAAAATATTCAGGCCCCTCCGCATAGAGTGTGAAGGCGGCCATCACTTCCTGGTTCACCACGATCGGGAACACTGCAACCGACTGGCCACCACTGGTTTGTGCCAAACGATGCCAGGTGGTTTTCCCCGCTTGCGGGTCGATTCTGTCAATCACTGAAGCACACTTTCCGTACACCGCGGTTGCCAATGGGCTGTCACCCTCAGGGTCGGTCAGGTCAAGATCGAATTTACAGACCTTCAGCCGCTCTTTTGGGATACCGGCACAGGCTACTGGATGCAGCAGCTTTGCTTCTATATCCACCTCACCGACCCAGGCTGCCGTAAATCCACCGAAGTTCACGGCGATCTCACAGGCATGCTCGAACATCACCAGGGGCGGTGGACTCCGTAGTACCATCTTGCTGGTTTCAGAGAGCGCGGCATAGACACGTTTTTGCTGGTTGATGGTCTGCTGATAGAGAAAGTTCTCACTGACCAATTGCCGCAATACCCGACTGATCGGGGCCAGCTTGCCCTCCACCGGCAGACGGGTAACGGCCAGATAGTTCCCTTCCGACAAGGAGCGCGCGATCTCCTCGTACTTCTCAAATGAGGATTCCCAGCTCTCTTTGATCAAGCGAAACAGAAGCAGTAAGCCAACCACCAGCACCCCGCCTATAACCATAAGGCCGAACTGCAGTCTACTCAGAGATTCAGGAAGATAGCTTACCTTGGGGGATAGAGTACCCGACTGGAGCTGAGCTGTGGGTTGGTGAGTCGAGGCGCTCGCATAGCGCGGTGTGTCAGCCTGAACCTGTTGAACATCAGGCATCAGCAGCATGACAGCCAGAAGTGCTGAAATCGAAACAACAACTTTGAGAATCAGTTGCATTATTCAGCCGCAGCGCACAGACGCTCAGGCCCCTCCCAAAACCATTGGCTGGAATCCGGTGATCGCCTTAAGTAGCACAGACAGCAATCGACCATTCACTGGAACCTATCCATGCAAGGGTTCCACACTGCTCCCTGCATAACAGCTCGCGTATCCAGATTAGACGAGAGGTATTAACTGACTCCTGGTGTTGCCACCCACCCCGATGTTTACGGGATAGGCCTATAAATTTAATATGTTAGCTTACTTTGGTCAAATTCTTATTAAGAAGTCACTTTAACTTGAGAAAAGTGATATCAAGTCATTTAAGAATCTCTGCCCCAATGGGGTGGGACAAAGTCGCTGCTCAATGGGTTGCATCAGCCCTTGCTCCACGGCCTGCCGCAATGGCCCCTCAATCGTTTGTAAATCAACTCCTGTGTGGTGCTCAAACAGATCCAGCTCCACCCCGTCAAACAGACGCAGTGCATTCATCATGAACTCCACCACCAGGTCCTCGTCAGCAAGCTGCCGCTCTCCGCGGATGAAGACCGACGCGCTATCCGCGGCGAGATAGGCCTCTGGATGACGCTGCTTCCAGAAGCGTTTCACCCGGCCATCAGCCAGGGTCAACTTGGCGTGAGCCCCGGCCCCGATACCCAGATAGTCCCCAAACCGCCAATAATTCATGTTATGCCGGCACTCGCTCCCCGGATGGGAATATGCTGAGACTTCATAGTGCCTGAATCCGGCGCTGGTAAGCATTTCTATCCCCTGTTGCTGCATCAGCCACAGCTGCTCTTCATCCGGCACGGCCGGTGGAGCATGATGAAATGGGGTATTGGGTTCCAGGGTCAGTTGATAGTAGGAGAGATGCTCACTGTTGAGCGCGATCGCTGCAGCCAGGTCATCTTCCGCCATCGCCAGGCTCTGCTCAGGCAGGCCGAACATCAGGTCGACATTGATATTGTCAAAGCCCGCCTTTCTCGCCTGTGCAAAAGCATCCTTCGCCTCCCGGGGGGTGTGGATTCTACCCAGCGCCTGTAGCATCGAAGCCTGCAAACTCTGAAATCCCAACGAGAGCCGGTTGACCCCGGCCTGCCGGTAACCGGCAAAAGATCCGGCTTCCACAGCCCCCGGATTGGCTTCCAGGGTGATCTCTATCGACTCGGCAAAGGCAACCCGCTGAGCAATCCCTTGCAGCAATCGCTCGATCGCTGCAGATGAAAACAGGCTCGGAGTGCCTCCACCGATGAAAATTGACGAGAGTTGCCTGTCGTCGATGAGCTCACTGTCTATGCTCAGGTCGTGCAGCAACGCATCCACATAGGCCGCTTCAGGAACACTTTGCTTAACCGCATGGGAGTTGAAGTCGCAATAGGGACATTTGCGCACACACCAGGGGATATGGATATAGAGTGACAGGGGAGGGGAGATCACTTTCGGCTTGCCGACTGTGCTGACAGGTCGTTATGCAGTTTTCGTATTTGCCGCCAATGGACGCTAACCACCGCAAATCGCCGCAAATGGATTGAGACTTGTCTGGCCTCGTTCAACATAGAGACATTTGCGTTAATTTGCGGTGATTCGCGTTTATTCGCGGCTACTGATTGATGACAAAGCTGTGCACCGAATCAGCCTTTGTCTCTGGCCTTCAGGTAGGCGAAGTCGGATATCGATCCCCACTCTCTTGAGCCCTGCAGAAAGCTCATATAGGAGTTGTAGACCTTCTTGGCGAAGGCATCCTTGGCCGCCAGCTCCTCAACCACTTCACTGGAGAACTTACGCAGGGTAGCCAAGACGTCATCCGGGTAGATACGGATATCGACCTTATGTTTCTCAACCAGGGTCTTCAGCGCCGCCGGGTTGCGCGCGGTATACTCGGCCAGCATCTCCTGATTGGCTACCTTGCAGGCATTCAGCACGATCGCCTGTAGATCCTTGGGCAGAGCGTTGAACGCCTTCTCGTTGATGATCGCCTCAAGGGTGGTGCCCGGTTCATGAAAACCCGGATAGTAGTAGTATTTGGCCGCCTTGAAGAGACCGAAGGCCAGGTCATTGTAGGGATTCACCCACTCCGTGGCATCGATCGCACCGGATTGCAGCGAGGTGAACAGCTCGCCTCCCGGCAGGTTGACCGGTGTCCCGCCGGCCCGTTTGAGTACCTCTCCGCCCAGCCCCGGAATACGCATCTTCAATCCCTTCAGGTCGGCGACACTGTTGATCTCTTTATTGAACCAACCCCCCATCTGCATACCGGTATTACCGCCAGGCGCCGGGATCAGGCCAAACGGTTTATAGAGCTCCCGCCACATCTCCAGACCACCGCCGAAATAGAGCCAGCCGTTCATCTCCTGAGCTGTCAGGCCGAAGGGCACGGTGGAGAAGAACTGCGCCGTCTCACTCTTGCCTTTCCAGTAGTAGGCTGCACCGTGGCCCATCTCAGCGGTTCCGCTGGCTACCGCATCAAACACTTCGAATGCGGGTACCAGCTCTTTGGCGCCATACACTTTGACATGCATCCGCCCGCCGCTCATCTCATTGATGACCTCGGCCAGCTTGTTGGCGCCGGTTCCCAGGCCGGGAAAGTTTTTCGGCCAGGTGGTCACCATTTTCCATTTGATCTTGGCCTTCGCCTCGGCAACGCTGGCGGTGGAAAGACCGACACCGGTCGCCAGTGCGCCGGCACCAACCTTTGTAATAAATTCACGACGTTTCATGTAACCCTCCGCTCTGTCTGTTTTTGCTATTTGATCTAACCATCTGAAACGCTTCGGCTTTAAAGCGCTAACAGGGTGAGAGGTTAGCGTAGGCCACGACCAGCCACTTGGTACCGACCTGTTCAAAGTTAACCTGCACTCGGGCACTCTGCCCCTGACCCTCCGCGTTCAGCACCACGCCTTCACCAAATTTAGCATGGCATACCCGTTGTCCCAGATTAAATCCACACTGTTGGGTCGTTTCAAGGTAGGGAGAGTCACCATAGATCGGCTGGCTGGTTGCGGGACCCGCCCGTACCTCCCGCATCAGCTCAGCGGGGATCTCCCGGATGAATCTGGAGGGCAGGGGGTAACTGTCACTGCCATGCAGCCGTCGACTCTCCGCATGACTCAAATAGAGCACCTTCATCGCTCGGGTGATCCCCACATAACAGAGTCGGCGCTCCTCTTCGAGGCGCGTGGGATCGTCCGCCGACATGCTGTGTGGAAACAATCCCTCTTCCATACCAACCAGAAAAACCAGTGGAAACTCCAACCCCTTGGCGGAATGGAGCGTCATCAGTTGCACACAATCCTCATAAGGATCCCCTTGAGCCTCGCCGGCCTCCAGCGCGGCGTGGGAGAGAAAAGCGTCCAACTCGTCCAGCTCGTCATCCTCGCCCCACTCAAACTGGCGGGTGGCATTGACCAGCTCTTCCAGGTTCTCTTTGCGGTCAATGCCTTTGCCGTCCCGGCTCTTGGCAAAGTGCTCCGGCAGACCGCTGGCGTTCAACACCTGATCCACCTTCTCGGCGAGGGTCAGGTCTCTTGTTTCGACCTTCAACTCCTCCAGCAGATCGACAAAGCGCTGCAACGCACCGGCGGCACGCTTCGGCATACCACCACCCTTCAGCAGTTCCGTCGTTGCCTGCCAGAGGGAACAATCAAACATTTGGGCGTGACTGCGTAGCGCCTCCAGGGTCTTCGCCCCGATGCCTCTCGGGGGCATATTGACCGCCCGCTCGAAACCGGCGTCATCATGGAAGTTACTCAGCAAACGCAGATAGGCCAGGGCGTCTTTGATCTCCGCCCGTTCGAAAAAGCGCAACCCCCCATAGACCCGATAGGGAATGCCTGACTGGATCAGCGCCTCTTCAAACAGCCGGGATTGGGCCGTGGTCCGATAGAGAATCGCCACCTCGGTGCGGGCGTGGCCCTCTTCGATGTACTGACGGATACGCTCCACCACAAATCGGGCCTCATCGATCTCGTTGAATGCACCGTAGAGATTGATCGGCTCACCTTCGCAATCCTCCGTCCAGAGCTGCTTGCCGAGCCGCGAGGGATTGTTGTTGATCAATGCATTGGCCGCATTCAGGATATTACCGGTGGAGCGGTAGTTCTGCTCCAGGCGCACCATTTTTGCCGACTGATAGTGGTTCTGGAAACTCTGGATGTTCTCCACCCGGGCGCCACGCCAGCCATAGATCGATTGATCGTCGTCCCCCACGATAAACAGATGACTCTGCTTGCCGGCAAGTAACCTCAACCAGGCATACTGGATAGTGTTGGTGTCCTGAAACTCATCCACCAGCAGATGTTGAAAGCGGTTCTGGTAGTGTTGCAGCAGATCGGCCCGATCCCGCATCAGCTCATGGGCACGCAGCAGCAGCTCCGCAAAATCCACCTGGCCTCCCCGCTCGCAGGCGGCCTGATACTCACTGTAGATACGAATCATCTGTCGCTGATAGGGATCTCCGCCATCATCCAGATGCTGGGCTCGCAGGCCTTCATCCTTTCGTCCGTTGATAAACCACTGCACCTGCCGCGGCGGCCAACGCGCCTCATCCAGATCGAGACTCTTCAGCAGACGCTTGATCAGCCGAAACTGATCGTCCGCATCGAGAATCTGGAAATTCTGTGGCAACCCGGCCTCCTTCCAGTGACCGCGCAGCAGTCGATGGGCAAGGCCGTGAAATGTGCCGACCCACATGCCACCGATCGGCTGACCGAGCAGCTCTTCGATACGATGACGCATCTCCTTGGCCGCCTTGTTGGTAAAGGTTACCGCCATGATCGACCAGGGGGTGACCTGTTCGACGCTCAGCAGCCAGGCAATCCGGTGGACCAGCACACGGGTTTTGCCGCTGCCGGCGCCAGCCAGTACCAACAGACTGCCAACCGGGGCGGTTACCGCTTCCCGTTGTGCATCATTCAGAGGATCGAGTATGGGTGAGACATCCATCCGGGTATGATACGCACCTAGGGCCTGTTAACACTAATCCAATATGCCCTGCTGGGACTGTTTTTGTGCCCCGCAAGGCAGAATGAGCGTGGTGTAGTTATTCTACTTGAGCGAATGATAACGCCGCTGGGCGCAAAAACAGGCCCTAAGTAGCTTATTTACCAGTGAGGTTATAGATGCAGATATTGGCAGGCGATATCGGTGGGACCAATACCCGACTGGCCCTGTTCGACACCACAGGTGCGGAGCCGGGGCAGGCGATCATCGAAGCCAGCTATCCGAGCCCGGCCCATCCGACCATCGAATCGATTCTCGAGCAGTTTATCGATCAGCACAGGCTGAATCGTATCGATCGTGCCTGCTTCGGACTCGCCGGGCCGGTCATCGATCAGGTCTGCGAGACAACCAACTTGCCTTGGATAGTCTCTGCACAATCCGTAAAACAACAGTTTGGCTTCGACCAGGTCTGGTTACTCAATGATCTTGAGGCCAATGCCTGGGGCATCGACACCCTCCACGAGGCTGATATACACAGCCTAAACCCTGGGGCCGGGCGCGCCATAGGCAACCGCTCGATCATCTCTGCCGGCACCGGGCTTGGAGAAGCCGGACTCTATTGGGATGGCAATCAATACCAACCCTTCCCTTCTGAAGGCGGGCATTCGGACTTCAGTGCCAACTCCTCACTGGAATACGCGCTCTATGAAAGCCTCGCAGAGCAGTTTGGTCATGTCAGCTGGGAGCGCCTCGTCTCAGGGCCCGGTATAGAGAACATCTACGCCTTTCTGGGTCAATATCGGTCGGCCACCACACCGGATTGGCTGCAACAGCAGATCAACCAAATCGGTATCGCACCTGCGGTATCCCGGGCCGCCATCGACAAAACAGATCCGATCGCTGCAGAAACCATGGCGTTATTTGTCGAACTCTATGGCCGTGAAGCAAGCAATCATGCATTGAAGATCATGGCTACCGGGGGCGTCTATCTGGGAGGTGGTATCGCACCACAGATACTGCCGCTGCTGGAAGATGGTCGGTTCATGCAGGCTTTTCTAGCCAAAGGCCGCATGCAGCACATCGTCACGGCAATGCCGGTCAGCGTCATTCTGAATGATAAAACGGCCCTGATGGGTGCGGCCCACTTTGCAGCACTGCAGGATTAACCACCCCGGAAATGAGCCACGCACCCTTCCGGGTGCGTGGTATCTAGCTATACGGCGACTGTCGCTTATTCAAAAGGCTTCGGTGCCGGTGTGTTGTCGGTTGATGGCGGCAGAATCGGCATCAGGAAGGATGGCTGATCCCCGGTCAGGGTCTTCAGAAAGGCCACAATCTGGCCATTTTCGGCATCCGTAAATTTACGTCCCAGCTGCAGCCTGCCCATCACATCGACAGCCTCAGTCAGGGTTTGAGCTTCACCGTCATGGAAGTAGGGATAGGTCATCTCCACATTTCTCAGGGTAGGCACTTTGAACTTGAAGCGATCCGCATCCTTACCGGTCACCGCGCTCAGGCCCTCAGCCTTGCTGTCGGTCTTATAGGCCTCGACCAGACCCATCTTCTGAAAGGAGTTACCACCGACCGCTTCACCGTTATGACAGGCCGTACAGCCACTCTCTTTGAACAGCTTATAACCCTTCAGCTCCTCCTCGTTCAGGGCCGCTTTGTCACCCAGTAACCACTTATCAAAATCCGAGTTGGGGGTCACCAGAGTCTTCTCAAACTCAGCGATCGCCTGGGTCACCTCATCGATGGTGATTTTATCCACACCAAAGACCTTCTTGAACTCCATGACATATTGGGGGATCGATTCCAGTACCTCAACCGCCAAGGTGTGAGTCGCCGCCATCTCGCCCGGATTGGCGATCGGACCACCGGCTTGAGCCTTCAGGTCCGCTGCCCGGCCGTCCCAGAACTGGGCCAGGTTGAGACTTGAATTGAGAACCGTCGGTGCATTGATCGGGCCCTGCTGCCAATTATGGCCGATCGAGGTCTTGAGGTTATCGGTACCCCCCATGCTCAGGTTGTGGCAAGAGTTACACGAAATGAAACCGGACTTGGAAAGACGGGGATCAAAATAGAGTTTCTTGCCTAACTCAACCTGCCCCAGATTGATATTCTGAACAGGTTTAATCGGTTTGATGGGCTCTTCCGCTGCCATAGCCTGGCTTGAAATACCTAGCAGCACTGTTGCGATCATAGAAATTTTAAAGTTCATTTCCTTTACCTGTAAGGTTCTAGAAGACTGGAACCATCCTCATTGGAATTACTGACTTAATCTGCCTGCAGCTCAACTTGGCTACCTGCAGACCCGTGTAGGAGCACATTTACTGTAGTTATTTATCGACTTGTACAGGCTTCTGGGGGGACCGATTCCGGCCAACCACAAAAAACCATACAGTGTGCAGGTAAATATTAGAATTAGTCTAAATTTAAAACAATGACTTATGTCAACATTTATAAATGTGTAATTCTCAGAGTTCTACTGATCAGTCAGCAGGGGGAAGAGGGGCTTAAATAAGAAGGGTAATCGCTCAGGGCTTTATGTTTTTTACCCGCACCACTAGATCGACAACATCCATGGATGTGCCCTCCGGTAGATCCTGTTCAATGAAATGGGGCGCCAAACGGGCTTTGATATCGATCAGGTCACCCGTATCCACATTGTAGAAATGGTGATGGTGGCTGTTGTTTGAATCGTAGAAGGTACGGGAGGCGTCGATAAAAATCTCCCTCACCAATCCTTTCTTGGCGAACAACCCAAGGGTATTGTAGACCGTCGCTTTCGATACCCGGCTACCAGTCTGCCTGACCAAATCGAAGAGCTGGTCTGCGGTGACGTGCTGATTACGCTCGAACAATACATCCGCAATGATGCGTCGCTGTTTGGTCAGATTGACCCCATGAGCGATCATCATTTGCGCGACATTCCGCTTTTGCGAATGCTGTTGTTGCTCGTTCAATTCCATTAGATCAGTATAAATTCAATCGACTAAGAATTCTACAGCCTCGATATTATTAACATATTTTACATGGGGTTATATTCAGAGCGAAGCCTGGCTCCGGATGTCGTTCGGCGCAATCCGGCTCGGGATGATCAATTATTAGGTAAAAACTATCGTTGCCATTGAAAAGACCATTCGCTTCCAATTATTTTTAGAACTATTCTAAGCATCAGCGAAGAGCCGTCGGGCTCAACGTGCATTTCCACAATAACCATCATTTCGGAGAACCAGATATGGAACTCAAAGGTAGTAATACAGAGCAAAACCTGAAAGACGCTTTTGCCGGAGAATCCCAAGCCAATCGTCGCTACCTCTACTTCGCCGCCAAAGCCGATGTAGAAGGTTACAACGATGTCGCAGCCCTGTTTCGTTCCACCGCAGAAGGTGAAACCGGTCATGCCCATGGTCATCTTGAGTATCTGGAGCAGTGTGGCGATCCAGCTACCGGCCTGCCCATCGGCCCTACGGGCGACAACCTGAAGGCCGCAGTTGCCGGTGAAACCCATGAATACACTGACATGTATCCAGGCATGGCTAAAACCGCCCGTGATGAGGGTTTCGATGAAGTCGCTGACTGGTTCGAAACCCTGGCTAAGGCCGAACGTTCTCATGCCAACCGTTACCAGAAAGCACTGGACGAGATGGACTGAGCACGAGATTAGGCACGGGCCACGCCCGATTCGGCGGCCTCCGCAAGGGGCCGCCCAGCCTCAATGCAGGAGTAGATACCCATGGCAGCACCTACCGGTCAACGAGAAGGTAACCTGGAAGCCCCGACCCGGCATCCCATCGACTGGAAAGATCCCGATTATTACAACGAACAGAGCTTAATGGAGGAGTTGGAACGGGTCTTTGATCTGTGCCATGGATGCCGACGCTGCGTCAGTCTCTGTCATAGCTTTCCCAGCCTGTTCGATCTGGTGGACGAGTCGGAAACTATGGAGGTGGACGGAGTTGCCAAAGAGGATTACTGGCAGGTGGTGGATCACTGCTACCTGTGTGACCTCTGCTATATGACCAAATGCCCCTATGTGCCGCCTCACGAGTGGAATATCGATTTTCCTCATCTGATGCTGCGGGCAAAAGCGGTGAAGTACAAAAAAGGCGATGTCAAATTACGCGATCGGCTACTCACCAGCACTGACAACCTGGGTAAACTGGCCGGTATTCCGGTTGTCTCCGGTGTGGTCAATCAATTCAACAAAGCTAAGAATTTCCGTGAAATCCTGGATCATGCACTGGGCGTCCACCCCGAGGCGAAGCTACCTGAATTTCACAGCAAGCCCCTGCGCAAGCGTCTGGCCGAGAAAGTGGCCATCGATGCACAGGGTACCCCTGCAGGTACCACCAAAGGCAAAGTGGCCCTGTTCGGCACCTGTTACGGCAACTACAACGAACCCCATGTGGGTGAGGACCTGGTGGCGGTATTCGAACACAACGGCATCCCGGTAACCCTGGCGGAAAAAGAGCAGTGTTGCGGCATGCCCAAGCTTGAATTGGGCAATCTGGACGCGGTGGAAGCGGCCAAGGACGCCAATATCCCAGTACTGGCCAAACTGGTGGATCAGGGTTGGGATATCGTCGCGCCGGTGCCTTCCTGTGCATTGATGTTCAAACAGGAGCTGCCGCTGCTGTTTCCCGATGACCCTGAAGTCAGAAAAGTCGCCGATGCGGTTTTCGACATCTTCGAATATCTGATGATCAGACACAAATCGGAGCTGTTGAAAACAGACTTCAAACAGGGCCTGGGCAAAGTTGCCTACCATGCCGCCTGCCATCAGCGGGTGCAGAATGTGGGGGCAAAGACAAAAGAGGTTTTAAGCCTCATACCGGACACCCAGGTCACAGCCATCGAACGCTGCTCCGGCCATGATGGCACCTATGCTGTAAAGAGCGAATTTCACAAACATGCCATGAAAATCGGTAAACCGGTGGTCAACCGGGTAAAACAGGCGGAAGCCGACTGTTATGGCAGTGACTGCCCAATGGCGGGTCACCACATCGAAAATGGCCTGAAAGATGGCCGACAACCACAACATCCGATCAGCCTGATGCGCCAGGCCTATGGTATTTAGAACGAAAACAACGGAGAGCAACTCATGGCAAATGAAGGCTATCACGAGCCGCTAGAACAACTCAGCAATGAAACCAGAGACATGCATCGGGCAATTGTCTCGCTGATGGAAGAGCTTGAAGCGGTGGATTGGTACAATCAGCGGGTTGATGCCTGCAGCAATCCTGAACTGCGCGCCATTCTCGCCCACAACCGGGATGAGGAGAAAGAGCATGCGGCGATGGTTATGGAGTGGATAAGACGGCAGGATCCGAGCTTTGATAGAGAGCTGAAAGACTACCTGTTTACGGATAAAACCATTGCACACGATTGATTTCAGGAGCGCCTCATGACCCAGCTTTCCCATGAAGACCTCTACAGCCTCGAAGAGTATTCCCGTATTCGCCAGGAGTTCAGGACTCGCGTCATCGACCACAAAAAAAGCCGTCGTCTGGCGATCGGTCCGCATGCCGCACTCTACTTCGAGGATGAGTTGACGATGCAGTATCAGATTCAGGAGATGCTGCGGATCGAACGTATCTTTGAACACCAGGGCATTCAAGATGAATTGGATGTCTACAATCCCCTCATACCTGACGGCACCAACTGGAAGGCCACATTCATGATGGAATATGACGATGTGGAAGAGCGTAAACAGGCACTGGCAAAACTGATTGGTATTGAAAACGCCATCTGGTTTGCCGTTGAAGGCCATGAAAAGATACGCCCGATCGCCAATGAGGACCTTGAACGCACAACTGATGAAAAAACTTCAGCCGTCCATTTTATCCGTTTCGAATTGACCGACGGGATGATCGAGAGTCTTAAAAACGGTGCCAAGCTGTCAGCCGGAATCGATCATGCAGAATATAACTACACGATTGATGGGCTGGCTTCCCCAGTTAAAAATTCACTGATCAGTGACCTGAGTTGATTGATTGGCCCATCGATACTGAGCATATTGATGGGCCGTTCTTTCAAACAGACCGCATAGCCCCTCTACTGAATCGTTATAAATCGTCAACTCGGCAGCCTTATACCTCAACTAATCTGCAGTTCTGGGTTATCCTCAATCTTCAAAGAAGGTTCGTTGAGATCTGTCAAACCGCCTCTAAAAAGTCTACATTCTGGGCTTTAAGCATCACCGCTGCCAACGCTTGGTTGACGGATCAAACAAAGCCTCGAATAATCGACGCTATGTGTTTTGTCTTACGGAGATCGGATATTACTTTACGGGACACTGCACCATTCGCACCATAAAATCCACAGTTGCCGGTTCAAACAGAAGGAAAAACATCATGCTGAACTCTGTAAACCCTCACTGGCGGGCACTCAGTCTACCCGCGATCCTTACTATGATGTTCATCGCATTACCTGGTTGCAGCTCAGCGCCAAAACCTGTTGCAGAGATGTCTGCAGCGGAAACAGCACTGAATGCGGCGGAGAATGAAGAATCCACCAAATACGCTCCTGTACGCATGGATCGGGCCAGGCAGAAAATAAAACAGGCTAAGCTCGAATTGGCCAAAGAGAACTACGAATCAGCAAAAAGGCTTGCAGAAGAGGCCCAGGCAGACGCGGAACTGGCCAAGGCCATCACCGCCAAAGCCGAGGCGGACAGAGCAGTGAACGAGCTTGAAAACAGCATCAAAGTGCTGCGAGAAGAGATCATGCGTGCCAGAAAAAGGCAGTGACAGCCCCTCATATAATCAGATTCAGATGGAGAACACACCATGTCCCGCATAGCTAACCGTTTGACGATCTTCACTACCCTTGCGCTGTTACTCATTGCCTGCAGTTCTACACAGAAAAGCCAAGCTCTGTTAGATGCAGAGCAAGCCTATGCCGAAGCGAAACAGAATGAACAGATTCTACGCTATGCCCCGGCTGAGCTGGAGAGAGCAGAAAAAGCATTGGCCCGTGCCGCAGTCGCCGATAACGAGGAAGATATGGCCTCACTGACCTATGTCGGCACGACCCGAATTGAGACAGCCCGAGCCATAGCGGCCCGCAAATCGGCGACCAACAGGCTGCAGGAGCTGGGTGAAGTGAAAAACAAGGAGCGCCTGAAAGCCAGAGAGATTGAAATACAGCTCGAACAGCAAGCCAAAGCCAAAGCGCTGCGTGACAAAGAAGCGGCACTCATGGAACGGGAGCAGGCACTGGCCAAGGCCGAGGCGTTACGTCGTGAGCTTGAAGAGTTACAGGCGCTGAAGACGGAAAGGGGCATGGTGATGACCTTGGGTGACGTGCTCTTCTCATCGGGTAAAACCGAGCTGCTTCCCGGTGCCATGAGTACCATCGACAAACTGGCCTCGTTTCTCGCTGAGTATCCTGAAAAGACCGTACTGGTCGAGGGTCATACCGACAATGTGGGTACGGAAACGTACAATCTCGATCTATCGGAACGAAGGGCACTTTCAGTCAAAGAAGCGCTGGTTCAGGTTGGCGTAGACGCTTCCAGAATCGATACCCTCGGACTGGGTGAGTCTACCCCGATTACCGATAACATGACGGCTGCCGGCCGCCTGAAAAACCGCCGTGTGGAGATCGTGATTCGCGATTGAAGCAGCCGATACCAACCATCTGTGAAAAAAAAGCCGCCTTGGAAGGCGGCTAATGATGGAGTTCTAAAGGAGGAGAACCATCAGCATGAAACTGTTTCAGGTTATTTTTTTCTACTAATTAGTCTTCTGGCACCAACCCAGATCAGGCCCAACCCAAGCAGTGCCAGAGTGCTCGGCTCAGGTACACTGACGCGAAATGACTGTTCGATCTTCTGGCCTCGCTCAGTGGCCTCCACTGCAGGAGTATTGAATTCCTGACCCCTATAGATAGGCAACGCCTGGCTCATCATGCTGAAGCAAAGCGCACCGATCACGAAAACTGTGGAGACGACTTTTTTCATGGCCTTTGGCATATGGAGATCAGCGATTCATAGGAATGCATGTCCCATGCCAAAGATCATAACCAGTTGAAGCTGTGGGAATAATACTTTATTTCCCGATAAAACCTTAAGCAAGTGTTAAGAAAACCGACACACCGTGTCGGTCAAACCTGTGCCGTTTGCCTGTATATCTTCTGTCTGAAACGGACAACTACCCCAGCATCGCAGCATATCCACGGGTGTCTGGATTGCTGTCGAGAACAATTTTCATGGTCATGGTGAGGGGAACCGAGAGAAACATCCCCACCGGACCCAGAATCCAACCCCAGAAGACCAGAGAGATGAACACGATCAGTGGCGATAAACCGAGCCCTTTGCCCATAAAACGCGGCTCAATGCCATTGCCAACCACACTGTTGATGATCAGATAACCCACAGCCGTCCATGCTGCCATTTGCGGCCCGAGCTGAATCAATGCCAATAACACCGCTGGAACCGCCGCAATAATGGAACCGATGTTCGGCACATAGTTGAATAGAAAGGCCAGAGTTCCCCAGAGCAGGGGGTAATCCACTCCCAGCAAGGCCAGCAGTATCGCGACCAGAATACCGGTCAAAAGACTGGTAGAGGTTTTGATCACCATATAGCGTTTTATGCTCGAGGTGATCGCATCCACTCTCGCCAAAGAGCGCTCAGGGCTCTCGGCATGATCCTTCAATTTCGTCTGAAAGGCGTTGGCTTCAAACAGCATGAAGATCACGGTAATCAGAATTAGAAAGGCCTGGGTCAGAACATTACCCAGGCTGCTCATCAGACTGCCGGCCAGGGCCATCGCCTTGGACGGATCGAAATAGGTTGTCAGGGCCTTCAACTCCAGTTCCACACCCTGCTCCCCCAACCAGCCGACCAGCCTCTGGCTCTGCTGTTTGAGTATCTCCTGGTAGCTCGGCAGATTGCTGGTGAAATCATTCAACGAGCCCCCCACCAGCCAGGCCAGCATCAACCCGATGATAATGATCATGCCGACGACCGAGACCATGGCCAATCCACTGGGCACCCCCTTATCTTTGAGATAGAAGAGTGGTGGTGCGGCAATGACTGCGATAAAGAGTGAGAGCAGAAAAGGGATCAGTAGGGTGACCGCCGCTTTCATGCCCGCGACAACGACCACAAACGCAGCGGCAGAGAGCAGAAATCTGGAGGTAGGCGAGAGGGGACGATAGTCTTCAATCATGGCTGCGACAATCCCTATTTAAATACCGGCACCGGACTGTAGAGATGCCAGACCTCCTCCTCCTCATCGTAGCGCCACTCCTGTTTGTCGAGCAGCTCTCTGAGGATCTGCGAGTCCTGCAGCACATACTGAATCACCGCCGTCTGGATCGCCTTATCTTCGCCAAGCATGGTTGGACCCTGAACCACCTCATAGTGGGTTACGCGGATATTTTTCGATGTCCGCTTATACTCTTTGTCTTTGTGGTCCGGCGGTAGGAAGTTGTAAGCCTGCTGCCCAGAGGTCCAGCGGATCGACGCTTCATAACTTCGTAGCACCGTTTCCAGCGCTTCAGCCCGAGTATGCTCTCCCAGCGTCTGGCAGGCCGCCAGCTGGATAAGAAATGGAAATAGAAAATAGTGCCATCTGCTCACAATGCAGCTCCCTTTTTAGAGTGTCTAAACCACCCGGTTGGGTATTACGCCCCGCAATTCCAGAGAACCGATGATCTCATTGACACAATCAGCCACGTCTCTATCCGCGGTCTGAATCGTAATCTCCGGTTTGGATGGGGGTTCGTAGGGCGATGAGATACCGGTGAAATCCTTGATCTCTCCAGCCCGAGCCTTTTTATAGAGCCCTTTCACATCCCGGGACTCACAAACATCCAGCGGACAATCCACATAGACCTCAATGAAATCCCCGTGGGGAAAAAGGCCTCGTGCTCTATCCCGGTCTTCCCGGAAGGGGGAGATAAACGCTGTCAACGAGATAACGCCGGCATCCACAAACAGCTTTGCCATCTCAGCGATACGCCGGATATTCTCGGTACGGTCTGTGTCACTGAATCCCAGATCCCCACACAGGCCATGCCGAACATTGTCGCCATCAAACACATAGGTACGACAACCGCGTTGATAGAGCTCTTCTTCCAGGGCATGAGCCAAGGTGGATTTGCCGGAGCCGGAAAGGCCGGTGAACCAAAGTAGTTTCGCACGGTGCTTATTCATCTGTTCCCGCCGCTCGCGGGTCACCGTGGCTTGATGCCAAACGATATTATTCTGCATCGGATTCCATGATTTCAGATTGGATAAAACCTTTCAGTCAGCTGGCACGGATCTCTCTAATACTTCGTCGTAGATTCTCTACCATCCTGCTTTCAGAGTCAGTAAGTTATCAAAGATTTCACCAATTTGGCAGCGGTAAAAGCGAACATACCCTTTGAGGCGCGCCGCGATCGAAGCTCATAAAGTGAGCCAAAACCTCTACAAATATACGTCCGTTCGTCGGTCAAGGCTGTTACAATGGCGGGCTTTTGAAACGACCCAATTCATCAACATGCCAGAAAACAACCGGGAACCTCAGAAGGAACTCCTTCTGGGAGAGAGTCAAATTACCCTGCTGGGAACCGCCCATGTCTCCCGGAACAGTGCTGAAAAGGTAGAGGAACTACTCCATTCCGGCCGCTACGATGCGGTTGCTGTGGAGCTCTGCCCCAGCCGCTTCAATGCGCTGATCAATCCAGACGACCTGGCGAAAATGGATCTGTTCAAGGTGGTCAGGCAGGGCCGGGTGATGATGGTGATGGCGAACCTGGCATTGGGCGCCTATCAACAGCGACTGGCCAACCAGTTCGGCATTGCACCGGGTGCCGAACAGAGAGAGGCGATCAGGATCGCCCAGGAATCCGAAAAGCCTCTGCTGCTCATCGATCGGGAGATCAGTACCACCCTGAAACGGGTTGCCGGCAATCTCTCCTGGTGGAAACGACTGACCCTGTTTACCGGCCTGCTGACCAGCATCCTCTCCAAAGAGCAGGTCACCGAAGAGGAGATCGAGCACCTGAAAGAGGGTGACATCCTGGAGACCACCTTTGCAGAATTTGCAGAAGACCGACAGGATCTCTATCTGCCTCTGATCGATGAACGGGATCGATACATGGCGGCGAGAATCAAACAGGAGATTGAGAAGGCCGGTCATGAGAATCTGCTGGTGGTGATCGGGGCTGGCCACATGAACGGCATCGCCCGCTATCTGGAAGCCTCCGAGCAACAGACGCCAACCAGCATCATCGAACAGCTTGAAGAGGAACCCAAGCCCAGTCGCTGGCCAAAAATCATTCCCTGGGCAATTGCACTGCTGGTGGTGAGTGGCTTTATCATCGGCTTCAACCGCAGCCCGGAGCTGGGTCTGGAACTGATTATGGACTGGGTGCTGATCAATGGCGGTCTCTCCGCCCTGGGCGCACTGCTCGCCGCAGCCCATCCGCTGACCATCCTGACCGCCTTTCTCGCAGCCCCCCTGACCTCGCTCAATCCGGCGGTGGGTGCCGGCATGGTGACCTCGCTGGCCGAGGTGTTTCTGCGCAAACCCACGGTGGCGGACTTCAGTCAACTTCGGGACGACACCACTACAGCCAAAGGCTGGTGGCGCAATCGAGTCTCCCGCACCCTGCTGGTGTTTCTCTTCAGCACCATCGGCTCAGCAGCGGGTACCTATATTGCCGGTTTCAGGATTTTTGACCGTCTGGTCGGCTAACAACTTTTCGACCCGGCCACTCAGTCGCTAGCGTCCAGGCATGCGGCAAAGTGATAACCGGTCTTTGGCATACGCTCTCGCTCGTAAAAACGGTGGGCCAGCTCTCTTTGCAGACCGGAGTCGCAGTGAATTTGCCGGCAACCCTGTTGTTGCGCCTCTTTTTTGAGCCACGCCAGTAACGCAGCACCATCTCCCCGGGAGCGTCTCTCTGCTCGGGTTATAAAATCGTCGATATAGAGAAATCGCCCCCAGGCGAGGTTCTCAGAAACCCGATAGCCAGCCAGACAAACCGGCTGCGCGTCTCTGAGCAACATGACAAGCCGGTAACCCGACTGCTGTTGATCACGAACCCGGCTGACAAACTCGGATTCCTCAATGTGGGGGCGTAATTCCGCCATAACCGGAAAACAGAGTCTAATCTCCTGATCTGTCTCTGCGAGCCTGATATTCACAGCTGGTGACACTCCTGTTGTTGTTTAATGGTATTCATTACAGCGGCGATTTTCGCGGTTCTGGCCTGTTTCATGGCAACACCCACCATCGGTCCGACGACTCCTCTCGGCAGCTGTTTCGAATCCACGCTGCTGGCGGCTTCATAGGCACTCAAAAGATCACCTGCTTGCGGGTAGTCCTGATCTGCAAATCCTTCGCGCCCCTGAAAGTCGGCCTGACAGACCAACAGAAACCACTCCAGATTCTGACGTTTTCGAAATGCATCCAGCCCCTCGAGCAGTTTCAGAATGGTTTTCGGCCTTAACTCATAAAGATGGTGCAGCTGGGTATGATAAGTCGCCGCCCGCCGCGCCAGGTCGCTAAAGCGGGTAGGGATCTTTAAACGTTGGCTTAAGACCTTGATCAATTCAGCCCCTCTGGCCTCATGTCCATGATGGCTGGGTAGCAATCTTTCTGGCGTGGTCGCCTTACCGAGATCGTGCGTCAGGGTGGCAAAACGCACCTCCAATGCACGGCTCAATCGGCAGGCCATTTTAAGCGCCATCATGGTGTGAACACCACAATCCACTTCCGGATGCCATTTGGGAGGTTGGGGCACACCCCATAGATCGTCGATTTCAGGTAACAGCCGGGCTAGCACACCCAGCTCCCGTAGGCACTCAAAGAAACGTACCGGATCCGCCTCGCCGAGTGCGCGGCTCACCTCCTGCCAGACCCGCTCGGCGACCAGATTGTCCAGCTTACCGGCTTCAACCATACCCCGGATCAATTCCGATGTTTCGGCCGCAATGGTGAAGGGTGGATCGCTATAGCGGGCCATAAATCTGGCCAGACGCAACACCCGAACCGGGTCGTCCGAAAAGGCACTGGAGACATGACGCAACACGCGTCTGTTGAGATCTTCAACGCCATTGAAAGGATCGATCAGCTTACCGGCGTCATCTTCAGCTATGGCGTTGATGGTCAAATCACGGCGTTCAAGATCTTCCTCCAGGGTTACCCCTGGCTCAGCGACCACAACACCAGGCTGATGCTTTTCATGCCGTAGTGTTCGTGCCAATGCATACTCTTCGTTGGTTTGCGGATGGAGAAAGACAGGAAAACTTTGGCCCACCTGGCGATAACCCATGGCAAGCATCTCCGCCGGAGTGGCCCCGACAACCACATAATCTTTTTCTGTGACAGGTCTACTCAGCAACCGGTCTCGGACGGCTCCACCAACCAGATAGATCTGCATCAATAACCACGTAGCTTCTTCAAGCGCTTTTTAGCCTCATCCAGCTCCCGTTGCGCCTTTTTAACCCGTTCGAAGTACTCCGGCCGGATATAACTCTTGCCGCCCTGCAGATATTGGCGATCATCTTCACCCATCTCCTCCATGGCAGCCAGCTGCTTTTCTGCCTCCTCAACTTCCTGCTCGGCTTTGGCCAGGCGATCCTTGCGTGCTGTGCTTTTCTCCAGCCGCTTCTCCTGAGCCTCTTCCATCGCCTTGCGGATCGCCCTGTTGCGCTCCATGGTATCGCTAATCGATTCGTCCGATGGACCAGGCTGGATTTCGACTTTTTCTATCTTCTGTGGATCTGCCTGAGGCGAATCCGTATAGGTAACATTGCCCTGCTCATCGACAGTACGATAAACCTCCGCCGTTAAGGTCAATGGCAGAACCAACACTAAGGTAATCAGCGGGTAGAGTTTTTTAACCATAAAGCTTCCTTTATTCAGCGGCATCTATCCAGGCCCCAACAGCTTAGACATCGAGAAAAGGCTATTTTCGCACAACAATCGTTCAAGCATCACCTGTTTATCATTGGGCTAACGGGTGATTCACCGAACTCATGGCGTTTTTTTGGTGTTGAATTGACCTGCATTGACCCGCCCGTTCTAGACGACAGCCTCGGTACCCTTTGCAAAGTCGGAAACCCAGGAAAAAAAAGCCTGAATTTGAGCTATTTTGCCACTTATCCGGCCCAAGCCTGATAGATTATGATGCAGGCAATCGGGCAACTGCCCGGCCAGCGAAAATCACGCCGGCACCAGCTAGGTTAAGCGACATCATTTGCCCGCTGACTCGGTAGCGTCAGGTTGTGATCGAGATTCTCTTGCCGTCACTTATGGGGAGACCAAAGCATGAACGACTTTTCAGAAAAGCGCAGCTTCTACCGTATGGCTGTGAACGGACCAGTCAAATTTCGTGTCAACGGCGACAGCACGGTCTCCACCGGCAGCGTCCTCAATCTAAGTAGCAGCGGCCTGCTGATCGCCTCTGAACAGGAGGTGCCGGTGAACAGCAGCATGACGGTTCAGATTACCCCAACCCAGGCAATCACCCCACCTTTGACGGCACAAGTGGAGGTGGTGCGAAATGAGCCGGATGCCGCGGTTGGAAACCGCATCGCCTGTCGTATCATCAAACTGCTGGCGGATGATGAGGCCGGCCCCGGTTTCTCCTGAACTCAGTAAAAAAACACGCCAGGCCACGGGCGCCCAGGTCTGATCAGTTCTTATATTTTTTGTGACAGGCCTTACAGCTCTTGCCGGTCTCTTTGAGTGCGGCACCCATGCTGCCTTTGTCTCCACCCTGAGCCGCTTTCGCGAGGGCCTGAGCGGCGCTGCCAAAATCCTGGTATTTGCTCTCAAAGTCTTCGAAGTCCATCCAGATCTCGGCCAGCGCATCGCTTTCATCAGACTCCGAATCCTCCGGAAAACCATTCATCAGCTTGAATGTTGAGGCGCTGGACAACTCCTGAGCGTGCGCGGCAAAGCGCGCCTGATCAAACTCGGTCTTGCCTTTCATCATGTCGCCCATCGCCTTCATGTTCCAATTGAAGACATTCATCACACCCTGTCGATACTCCACCGCCTTCTCTACCTCGCCAGCAAGCGCTGGAACAGTGTTATGTAGCATCAGGAAAGTTGCTGATAATCCTAATGTTTTAGCAATCAGGTTACGTTTACTTTGCATTCGTCCACCCCATAGATAGATTGAAGATCAGTATTATTGATAAATTCTATAGTTATAAACTGAAGACCCATTGTTTTTTGGGCTACAATAGGCTGTTTCGCTTCTGGAATTATCCTTCATTCGATGAACAAGCAGCCTACTGCGCGGATTCGAGAAATCCCATATAACTATACCTCCTTCTCTGACCGGGAGATCGTTATCCGGTTCCTCGGCAAACCCATGTGGTCCCTGATCGAGGAGCTGAGGGGCACCCGACGTACCGGCCGCTCGGCAAGAATGCTGTTTGAGATCCTCGGTGATATGTGGGTGGTCAGCCGCAACCCCTACCTGCAGGACGACCTGCTGGATAATGAGCAGCGCAGAAAGGCACTCATCGATGCCTTGAATCATCGCTTGGTACAGTTTGAAGCCAGAGCCAACAACAACCAGCAGGCACTGGAATTACATGCCGCCACCCGCAGCGCCGTCGATCAGTTTGCCCAACGTTTCGACGACCTGCTCGATCTGCGTCGCCGCACCAAGCGTAACCTGATCGGACTGACCCGCGCGGACAACATCGACTTCAGTGGTCTGGCCCGGGTATCCCATGCGACGGATGCCACCGACTGGCGTGTGGAGATCCCATTTGTGGTGATCACCCCGGATCGGGAAGAGGAGGTGGCGCCAATCGTCAAGGCCTGTATCGAATCCGGCCTGACCCTGATCCCCCGGGGCGGCGGCACCGGCTACACCGGTAGTGCCGTACCCCTGGATCCACACAGTGCGGTGATCAACACGGAAAAGCTCGATGCAATCGCGGAGATCGAGCCACGCAATCTCCCGGGTGTCGACCATGCAGTGCCCACCATCCAGGTCGGCTCAGGGGTGGTGACCCGCCGCGTCTCGGAAAAGGCGGATGCCCAAGGTCTCGCCTTTGCCGTCGATCCCACCTCTCAGGATGCCTCGACCATCGGCGGTAACATCGCCATGAACGCCGGCGGCAAAAAGGCGGTTTTATGGGGTACTACCCTCGACAACCTGGCCAGCTGGCGGATGGTCACCCCCCAGGGGGAGTGGCTGGAGATCGAACGGCTCAACCACAACCTGGGCAAGATACACGACCAGCCGGAAGTCAGCTTCAGACTCACCCGCTACGACAGCAGCGGCAAGAAGCAGCTGGGTGAAGTGGAAACCTTGCGGATGCCCGGTCAGGCGTTCCGTAAAGTTGGTCTGGGTAAGGATGTCACCGATAAATTTCTCTCCGGCCTGCCCGGGGTGCAGAAAGAGGGCTGCGACGGCCTGATTACCTCGGCTCGGTTTGTGCTACACCGCATGCCCAAGCAGGTTCGCACCCTCTGTCTGGAGTTCTTTGGTGCCGATATCGGCAAAGCGGTCCCGGCAATCGTCGAGCTGACGGATTATCTGAACAAGCATGAGGAAGTTCTGCTCGCCGGTCTGGAGCACCTGGATGAACGCTATCTGAAAGCGGTCAAATACTCTACCAAGGCGGCCAGACACGAGCGCCCGAAGATGGTGCTGCTCGCCGACCTGGTCAGCGATGACCTGTCGAAACTGGAGTCTGCCGCCGATGAGGTGGTGCGCATGACCCAAGCCCGGGAAGGGGAGGCGTTTATCGCCAGCAGTCCCGAGGCGCGACGCAACTTCTGGCTCGACCGATCCCGCACCGCCGCCATCTCGGCCCATACCAACGCCTTCAAAATCAACGAAGACGTGGTCATTCCACTGGACAAACTGGCCGACTACAGTCGCGGCATCGAACGGATCAATATCGAGGAATCGATCCGCAACAAGATAGAAATCGCTGATGAAGTCCTCGCTTATCTGGTTGGTGATCACTCACTTCGCAAACCGGATGACGACTTTGAAGCGAGTGATGAGAACCGCTCCATTCTGCAGGCCAAGCTCGACCTGGCCCAGCAGGCGGTAGAACAGGCCAGAACCCGCTGGCACACCCTGTTGAGCCGTATCGAAGCCTCGGCCGAGGAGAATATCGATCTGGTCAACGGCCTCGACAGATCCCTGATCCGCAAAGATGATCGACTGCTGGACCTGTTGCTGAGACGGGATCTGGTGGTCTCCTACCGGGAAGAGATCGCCACCCGCCTGGATGAGATCTTCTCCGGCCAAGAGGTCAAGAATCTGCGTCTCGCGATGCGTGAAATCCATACCCGGTTGCGCGATTCACGCCTCTTCGTGGCCCTGCACATGCATGCGGGGGATGGCAATGTACATACCAACATCCCGGTTCACTCGGACAACTACGCGATGCTGCAACAGGCCGACCGGATCGTCGATCGGATCATGGATCTGGCCCTCGGCCTGGATGGCGCCATCTCCGGGGAGCACGGCATCGGTCTGACCAAGCTGCAGTATATGGAGGAGGAGAAACTCCAAGCCTTTGCCGAGTATAAACAGCAGGTCGATCCGCAAAGCCGCTTCAACCGGGGTAAACTGATCGCCGGAGCCGACCTGGAGATGGCTTACACGCCCTCGCTGCGACTGCTGGAACAGGAGGCGATCATTCTCGAGGAGAGCGAGCTGGGCACCCTCAATGATGAGATCAAGCACTGCCTGCGCTGCGGTAAGTGCAAGCCGGTCTGTATGACCCATATCCCCAGGGCCAACCTGCTCTATTCGCCACGCAATAAAATTCTCGCCACCGGCCTGATCATCGAGGCCTTCCTCTATGAAGAGCAGACCCGACGAGGTATCTCCCTGCAGCATTTCACCGAAATGAACGATGTTGCCGACCACTGCACCATCTGCCACAAGTGCGAGAACCCCTGTCCGGTGAATATCGATTTCGGCGATGTCACCACGCTGATGCGCAAGATCCTCATCGACCGGGGTAAAAAACGTTTCAGCCTGGGCGCCAAGGCCGCCATGAGCTTTCTCAACATGACCCACCCGACGGCGATTCGCTGGATGCGCCGGGGTCTGGCGGAGTGGGGCTTCAAAGGCCTCAACCTGGGCCATACGCTGGCTGCCAGAACCGGGCTGCTGAAGCAGCAGGATCAGCCTCCCCATGCGACGACCGGCAACCCCAAGCCGCAGACCCTGGCTGTGGAGATGCTGCAGAAACCGATCCGTGTCGAACCACCGAAGCAGACCCTGCGGGATGCCCTGAAGCTGGAGGATACCCGCTCTGTACCGATCCTGCGCAACCCGGATCGAGTCAGCGAGGAGAGCGACGCGGTGTTCTATTTTCCAGGTTGCGGATCCGAACGCCTGTTCAGCGAGATTGGCCTGGCCACCCTGGCGATGCTCAACGAGCTGGGTGCGGAAACCATATTGCCGCCCGGCTATCTTTGCTGTGGCTACCCGCAGACTGCGGCCGGCCTGCATGCCAGAGGCCGGCAGATCACCACCGAGAACCGGGTGCTGTTCCACCGCATTGCCAACACCCTCAACTACATGGACATCAAGACTGTACTGGTCTCCTGCGGCACCTGCATGGATCAGCTGCAGGCTTATCAGTTTGAAAAGATCTTTCCCGGCTGCCGGTTGCTCGACATCCATGAGTACATGATGGAGAAAGGGGTCAGCCTCGACGGTAATCAGCCGACCGAGTATCTCTATCATGATCCCTGCCATACCCCGATCAAGCAGTACAACCCGTTGCAGGTGGCTTCCGGTTTAACCGGCAAGCGGGTGGAACTCAGCGACCGTTGCTGCGGCGAAGCGGGCACCCTGGGCACCAGCCGTCCGGATATCGCCAACCAGTTACGCTACCGCAAGGCCGAAGAGCTGAACAAAGGCATCGAGACAATCAACAGCAGAGTTGAACAGCCAGCGGAGATCAAACTGCTTACCAGTTGCCCCGCCTGTCAGCAGGGACTCAGCCGCTATACCGATGAGACTGGCCTGAAACCCCGTTATCTGGT